>JAGSHR010000066.1 GCA_029855985.1 Candidatus Njordarchaeota archaeon | reverse complement strand
AGATTAGAATTATTCTGACTTGGTTCTTAGTTGTTGTGTATTTTACTCTTATTGTTGGAACATTTCTCTTGATGTCAGTTTATTTAGATGTCATTTATCACAATGTATTATCTCCAGTAGTTGCAGGAATTTTCGGAACTGTATTCCTTCTTGAATTTATCTTAGGTATCGCTATGATTATTACCTATCTAACTTTTACTAAGAAAATGCATAAACGGAAAGAGCCTCATGAGTCTTAGCTCCAAGAAAGGATAATACACAAACTAGCTTACGATGCAATAAATGCAAATACATAAAGGAATAATAGAGGTGATAGTGTACCTATTTTTCAGATTTGGTAAGGTTTAACAATTTATGTTTTTCGAGGATTTTATCCGCTAATTCTTCTAGGGCCTTGAAATCTCTGGGTTTTGGATAACCTTTTATTAACACAGGCTCAAGCAATTCTACTTTTAAGTTAGGGACCATTCCTTTTATTATGTCTATCATTCGACCGCCCCAAGAGTAAGAGCCGATCACAGTTGCAAATTTTAATTTCGGTCTCAAAAGGTTAGCCAAGTATGCAGCGTACACAACGCTTGGATGAGGACCAGTTAGGAGTGTGGGTGAAGCAACTACAAGAGTGGCAGCATCAATTAATGACATAGCGAGTTCACCTATATCGGTCTTAGTTAGATTAAACTGTTTTACTGTTATACCCCGTTCAATCAGCAGATTTACCAAGTGGTGAACCATTTTTGCAGTGCTACCATGCATCGAAACGTAGACTATAACTACTTTGTTATCCACCTTATCAGAGACCCATTCTTTATAGGCATCTATAATAAACTCTGGTCTAGGGTAAATTGGGCCATGGCTTGGAGCAATCATGTCAACATCCAAGTGCTCGATTTTTTCTAGATGTTTCTTAATCATTGTTGCGAAAGGCATCATAATCTCCGCGTAGTATCGCTTAGCGGCCTCGTATACCTTTGCTTCATCTGTTACAAATAAATCGCTTGTTGCAATATGAGAAGCTAGGAAATCGCATGTGAACAATATCTTATCTTCCCTCAAATAAGTTAACATAGTCTCAGGCCAATGGACCCATGGTGTCAAAATAAATTCGAGTGTTTTGTCACCCAATGATAAGACATCACCGTCATTTACTGTCATGAATTTGTCTTCAGGTACCAGAAGTAAATCCATCAGCATATCCTTACATTTTGGGTTAGTTACAACCCTAGCCTCAGGATATAGCTCAAGCACCTTAGGAATTGCACCCGAATGGTCTTGCTCTGCATGATTTGAAATGACATAGTCGATTCTTTCAATTTTAAGCTCTTGAAGATTCTCTATAAGCTCGCTCTCCATAGATGGATCCACTGTATCTATAAGTGCTGTCTTTTTGCTACCTTTTATCAGGTATGCATTATAACTTGTGCCATCTGGCAAAGGTATTAGTTCATCAAACAACCGTCTATCCCAATCGATAGCACCTACGAAATAAATATTTGGTTTTATCTCACGAACAACCATTTTAAACTCATCTCGCTATTTTATTACTATATCTAAGATAAATATCTATTGAAAATCCGTTGGCTCGTGTAATAGCATGATTATCACCAATGTAAGTTGGCAAAATTTTCCATAAATTTAAAACATAATATAACGATGTTATAAAAAGTGATTAAAATGGTAAGTTCAAATTTAGTGGAGCAAACAAATCGTGATGAGATAAAAAGTCATGAAATAGTTTACAACAATATTCTAGAGTTAATTGGAGATACACCTCTTGTGAGGCTCAATAGGATAGCTAAAGGACTAAAAGCGAGAATATATGCTAAACTAGAGATGTTTAACCCCGGGGGTAGTGTAAAGGATAGAATAGGGCTGGCTATGATAAATGCCGCAGAGAAGGCGGGGGTACTTAATCCAGGAGATGTGCTTATTGAACCCACATCTGGGAACACAGGTATTGGTTTAGCGTTAGTTGCAGTTCTGAGGAATTATCCGTTAATTTGCACGATTCCTGACAAGATGAGTGTAAATAAAATCAATATTTTGAGAGCATACGGTGCATTTGTTGTAATAACACCAACTGCGGTTTCACCAGAAGATCCAAGATATTATGTGAATGTTGCTAAAATCATCGCAAAAGAGATATCCAAACTGGGAAGAAAACCAAATAGAAAAGACCTCAGAAAGATTGTTCGGGACATTCAAAAGTTGGTTGACAAGGATGATGTTTCATCACTTCAAAAAATTCTTGATACAGACATACAATATAGACATGTATTCATTCCAAATCAGTATTTCAATCCAGCCAACCCAGAAGCCCATTACAGAACAACAGGGCCAGAAATTTGGCGTCAAACTAAAGGGAAAATAGACATTCTTGTCGCGGGAATGGGCACAGGCGGAACAATTACAGGAACTGCCCGTTTTCTTAAAGAAAAGAATCCAAAAATTCGTATTGTGGGAGTAGACCCTGAAGGTTCTCTATATCATCATGAGTTTTATAGAGAGAAAGGAGAAGTGTATCCTTATCAAGTCGAAGGAATAGGAGAAGATTTTATTCCGTCCACTCTTGACATGAACTTAATTGACGAGATAGTAGTTGTAAGTGATAAGGACGCATTCTTGATGGCAAGGAAACTAGCGAGAGTTGAGGGGATATTAGCAGGTGGTTCATCTGGTGCTGCTGTGTATGCGGCTCTCAAAATTGCGAAAGACATCGACGAAGAGAAAAACATCGTTGTGATTCTTCCAGATACTGGGCGAAATTACTTAAATAAAATATTCAACGATAAATGGTTATTGAAAAATGGGTACATATCGTCTATAGATGAGGTTGATGAACTTGGATAAGAACAAGAAGATAAAAAATAGAGGTTTTTCCACCAGTGCAATACATATTGGAGAGGAACCTAATTTTGAAACAAGTGGTGACGTAGTAATTCCAATACATCTATCAACCACTTTTGCACGAAAAGAAGTAGATAAACCAACTGGGGGATACGAATATTCAAGAACCGCAAACCCAACAAGAGACGCCCTAGAAAAGAAATTAGCAGCCCTGGAAAATGCAAAATTTGCATTAGCGTTTAGTTCTGGCCTTGCAGCTGAAGCCAGCATACTTCTCGCATTACTTCAAAGCGGTGACCATGTTATTGCATTCGATGATTTGTATGGTGGTACAAAAAGACTATTCAACAGCGTATTTCAGAAATTCGGTATAAACTTTGACTTTGTTGATGCAAGAGATACAAACAACGTTAGGAAAGCAATAAAACCAAAAACTAAACTTATCTGGTTAGAGACACCTACAAATCCGTTACTGAAGTTATGTGATATTAGAGAGATATCAGAGGTTGCCAAAGAGAAGAATATTCTAGTGGTTGTGGATAATACTTTCGCATCACCTTTCTTTCAAAAACCATTAGATTTAGGAGCAGATATCGTAGTTCATAGCACTACAAAATATATAGCAGGGCACAGTGATGTAGTTGGTGGAACTGTAATGGTATCAAACGATGAGCTTTTTGAAAAACTAAAGTTTATTCAAAACGCAGTAGGTGCAATTCAAAGTCCTTTTGACAGCTATCTTGTCATTAGGGGCATTAAAACATTGGCAATTCGAATGAGAACACACGAAGAAAATGCAAAAGCAGTAGCGTACTTCCTAGAAAATCATCCAAAAGTTAAGAGAGTGATATATCCCGGATTGGAGAGCCATCCACAGCACGAATTAGCCAAGAAGCAAATGTCTGGTTTTGGAGGCATTGTTACTTTTGAGATAAAAGGAGGCCTTCCAGCAGCAAAGAAATTCTTGGAAAGGTTAAACATCTTCCTTCTGGCTGAAAGCTTAGGTGGAGTTGAATCTTTAGCAGAACATCCAGCTACAATGACACATGCAAGTATCCCAAAGGAAGAATTAGACAAAATAGGAATAACAGAAGGTCTTATCCGCTTATCGGTAGGAATAGAGGACAAGAACGATTTAATTAATGATCTAGAGCAAGCGTTAGCATTCTAGTCTATACTCATAAATTACATAAGAAGAACTCGTTAGAAAACAGCAACAAGAAGAATAGAAAGAGAATAAACAAGTAACTTAACAGACTAAACTCGCAGAAACAACCCAGTCGTAAATCGAACCCACACCATTACATCTGTTACCAGAATGCTCTGATGCAGCATTCGACTTATTTCCAAATTGAAACCACGAAAGCAAGCCTTCTGTCTTACTTGCTTATTCTCCAATAGAATATATACCATTCATAGTATTTATACATTTTGGTTTTGGAGTTAACTCTGACTCGCAAAATGTCTGATTTAGCCTTCAGTCTTATTTTCATCTTTGATTTTTACCAAATTCGCGCTTAAAATATCGCAACGATTTCGAGAGTAAGGTTTTTACTAAGTGGTATTTATGAGATAAAAAATGATTAATCAAGTAGTAGATTTCCTTTTCGTACTCTAGAAGCTATTGTATAAGATATGATACCACCAATGCCTTACGAAACTGTTCTTTTCAAGCGAAACCTTTAAATATTTTTGTGATTAAATATGAGCATATGGTAATAAAAGAAAAACTTTATACACTCAAGCAAGCAAGTGAAATACTCGGAGCCCACCCGAAAACAATCCAAAGGTGGGACAGAGAAGGAAAAATCCGAGTCGTCAGAACGCCTGGAGGCAGAAGAAGAATCCCCGAAAGCGAAATAAAACGAATTCTCGGCGAAACATCTGAAAATGGCCTGGTCATCGGTTACGCAAGAGTTTCCAGCAATACCCAGAAGGACGATCTGGAAAGACAAATCAAGACCATCGAACGATATGCGAGAGAGCGAGGCTGGCAAATCCAAATCCTCAAAGACATTGGGTCGGGACTCAACGAGAGCAGGAAAAACTACCGCAAACTCCTAGAACTCGCCGCAAAAGGAAAAGTGAGTAAAGTTGTCGTCACGTATCCCGATAGGCTCACCAGATTCGGGTTTAAGACTCTCGAATTCTTCTTTAAGCAACACGGTGCAGAGATAATCGTGCTCAACGAGAAAGATAAGACACCTCGAGAGGAGCTAATCGAGGACTTGATAACAATAATCAGCCACTTCGCAGGAAAGCTATACGGAATGCGTTCTCATAAATACAAAAAGCTCAGAGAAGGAGTGAAAAAGCTCATCGAGGAGATTGAGGCGTGAAAATCGTCCTAACCTACAGGATGATGTACGAGTGGAACATCGAGGAGCTGCTCAAGGAATATCAGCGAGTGCTGCAGTGTGCAATCGAAGAGATTTGGGAAAATACGACTTGGAAAGAAAAGAAAGTTAAGCATCGTTATTTTATCGATAGTGAAAGATACAAGTATTATGAGACTACCCGTCTAATTCCATACTTTCCTAAGACTAACGAGTTCAGGAGAAACTTGAGAAATAAACTTCTCGTGGGGTGGCTTTTCGCTAAGCATTACGTGGATTCAGCGATAAAGACCGCGTATTCGATCCTTGCGAGCTGGCAAAAAAACTACTTGGAGGGAAAGAGGAAGAGGAAGAAGCCATCGGTTGAGAGAAGATTTGTACGAGTTAAGACCACGCTGATAAAGGTCGAAGGTTCGAAAGTAAGGATAACCATAAAACCTCGGGAGGAATATCTCGAGCTAGACTTTTCGAAGGAGTGGTTTTATGAGAAGATTAAGGGCTGGAAAGTTGGCGAGCTTATAATT
>JAGSHR010000125.1 GCA_029855985.1 Candidatus Njordarchaeota archaeon | reverse complement strand
TGAAACACGTTGAAGACTTCCTGCAGCATGACCAAAAACCACATATTGACGCTTTAATAGAAAGTAAACACATGTTCTACGGGTACGGCTTTGGAGCCCTATTGGACTACCTGTACAGCAAAAATAAACTGAAAGAAGCCCTAACAATAGCCCTATCAATAACGCACCCAGACCCGAAACAGTGGGCCCAAGCCATAAACAAAGCCATAGAAAAAACATTCAAACACCCAAAAATAGCCACAATAACAACAGAAAGAGAAGCAGAAGACATAATAGACAACTACGGTATACTTGGTCTCACACCTAGCCTACTATTCGCACTAACTATCATGTTAGGCATAGCCATAGGCATAAACAAAGAAATCCTCGATCTAATCACAATGACTATAGGAATACTTGCTCTCTATTCCGTGTGTATGCTTCTAGGGTTAATGATGTATTTCAGTTTCGGCTCCTATTATTGGTCCTTCTATTACCTCCACGATAGCTCTAAGGCAGCCGTAGTCTTCTTTGTTAGAGTAATCTTCGACATTGTGATTCTCACGTTCTTCACCTACACGCTAATAGTAAATCCTATAGCCAAGATCATCGGCATAATACTGTCCGTTGCCACCGTCATACTACTCTGCCTCATCAGTTCATGCTACGTCTTCTTTAAAGGTGAGGAGTTGGCGGAGAACATGGTGAGAGAAATAGAGGCCATAAATCCGGACATACCTAAAAGAGTCCAAGAAATACTTGGAGAAATTTGAGGTTATCTTCTTATTTCATCCATTTTTTCTTGGGTGAATTTTGTTGAGAGTTTTTTGGGTGAACAGGTGCTGTTAAAAAATGCGGATCGATTTTTGTTTAGTTTTCATTTTTTGTTTTGAGTTTTTGAAGGTGGGTTGTTATAATATAGAATCTCTTTAGTGTTGTGGTTTTGGTTGTTTTGTTTAGTCATCTCTTTCTATGAATACTCTCTTTTTTCCGTACATTAGGTCTAGAATGCTTGGGGTTTTTTGTTTGTGTTCTTTTTCTTCTTTTACGTCTGTTTCCTCGTTGTCGCTTAGTGCTATTGTTACTTTTTTCTCAAATTTTTCGCTCACTCGCTCGATTTTCTTTGCTTGTTTTCCTCCTTTGATTATTATTTTTGCGTTTGGGTACCTTGCTTCCAAGCTTTTCCGGAATTCTTCGACATCCACGTCGTCGCTTACTGTTGCTTCAACTATTGTTCCTTCGGGTGTTGTGTAGACGGATATAGAGTAGCCTCCCCCCGAAATGCCGTTGAACATTTCCTCGAAATCGCTGAAAAACGATTCGAATAGGTCATCGAAGAGTCCAAATCTTCTCTTTTTAGAACCCATGTGGTGTCACCCCATAAAATTGTTTTTTGCGTGCATATTCATCTAAAGATTAATTTATTACGTTCTTTATTTCTTAAAGTATACTTGAGTCTTCTTTGAGAGGAGTTGGTGATTGGTATGGAGGAGGAGATTGTTAAGGCTGCTGAGCTTGTTTTGAAGTCGAAGTTTGTTATTGCTTTGACTGGGGCGGGTATTTCTGCTGAGAGCGGTATTCCCACTTTTAGGGGGAAGGATGGTTTTTGGAATAAGTATAGGCCTGATGAGTTGGCGTCTCCTGAAGGGTTTGCAATGGATCCTAAGAGGGTTTGGGAGTGGTACAATTGGAGGATTAAACTTGTTTTGTCGGCTGAGCCTAATCCTGGTCACATTGCCCTTGCGGAGTTGGAGAAGTTGGGGGTGCTGAAGGGACTTATTACTCAAAACGTTGATGATTTGCATGAGCGTGCTGGGAGTAGGAATATTGTCAAGTTGCATGGGAGAATACTTAGAGCTAGGTGTACTCGATGTGATTACTGGGAGGATGTAAAGAAGCCCTATGATGAGTTGCCCCCTAGGTGCCCTAAGTGTGGTAACTTGCTTCGCCCGGATGTTGTTTGGTTTGGTGAGCCGATACCGTCAAGGGAGCTTAGTAGAGCTTATGAGCTTGTTGAGCGAGCTGATTGTATCCTTGTTGTTGGTACTTCCGCTATGGTTATGCCTGCTGGTGCTTTTCCTTCAATGGTTAAGCGCAATAATGGGTGTGTTGTTGAGATTAATCTCGATGAAACGCATGTCTCTATGTTCGCTGATGTCTCTATAAGAGAGAGAGCGGGCGTGGCCTTGCCAAAACTGTTAAAGTTAATTAAGGAGAGAATTGGTGCTGATGGTGAATGATTTTGTCTCTTATTGAGGATTTGCTGGATGAACTTAATTCGGATATGGAGTCGGGTGCTAGGGAGCTAGCTTTAAAGACGGTCAAGTTTTTTAAAAAAGTTATTCAGACAAGAAATCTTGAGAGCATTCTTGGATTTATTGATGGGTTAAGACGCGTTAAACCGACTATGGCTCCGATACAGAACTTGAGGGAAATATTTGGCATGGTAATTGAAAGCGGCAAGCTGGATTTCGATCAGATAATGATAGTTGCTGAAAGAGTTGAAAACTTAATAGAGGAGTCTAACAAGCAAATTTATTCTAACCTACTAAACTCTATAGACCTCACGGAAAGCACCAGTCTAATGACAATTAGTAGGAGCTCCACAGTTGAATACGTAATCCAAAGATTGTGCAGAAAAAACGAGCTTGGAAACGTTTTTGTTCCAGTTTCACATCCATTAAATGAGGGGATCACCTTAGCTAGAAACCTTGCTGCTGCGAAGTGTAATGTGCATTTAATTCCTGATTTCGCAGTTGCATATTATATCCAAAAAACAAGGTTAATATTGGTTGGCGCCGATGCGGTAATTCCAGAGGGGTTTGCTAATAAAATTGGAACCAAAACGCTTGCCATAACAGCGCATCATGTGGGTGTACCCTTTATTGTTTTAGCGGACTTTCTTAAGATACAGTTAGAGGAAAAACCCCTAAAGTTCGAGTTTATTGACGCTTTCCCAGAAATAAAGGATGCTAATATTAAAACAACTGTTCCCTTGTTTGAACTTGTAGAACATGAATATGTTGCGATGTATGTAACAAATATTGGGGTTTTCAAGGGGAACGAAATGGAAAATATGAAAAAGAAAATTAGTGAGATACTCGGTGAACTTTTCTAATTGTTTTTACCTTCTAACTTTGGGGTTATAGAATAATGACATCATAGCCTTGTTTAACTTGAACCATTTCTTCTCTTTCTTGATTTTCTCCACGAGTTTCTCTGTCCGCTCTTTCAGGTCATCGTAAAACCTTAGAGTCGCAGCAAAGAGTATCAAAATTCTCCTTAAGTTTTCGTCTTTTATCTTGTCGGCGTCGATCTCCCATCTGCCCCCTATGTCCAATACTTTACCATCCACTTTAGCTATCTTTTTGTTGGTTAATGCGTCGATTATTTCCCAGTCACCGCCAATCGATAACTTCTTAGATTTTAAAATTAACCCTTGGATTTCTCCATTATCGCTTATGTAGGGGAGCGAAAAAAGGTTGCCAGATAGGAATCTTGCTCTTACGCTTTCAATGGGAAACATTATTCTTGTATCTCTCAATGTAACAGCGAATGCTAGTGATGTTTCCTCGTTAACTATCGTTAGTAAGACGCTTTTTAAGAGGTTTTCTTCTATTGTTCCAAGCCAGTTCATAGTGTCGTCGAACAATCTGACATCCAATATTTTGTTTTCTAACTTATCAGTCTCCCATAACTTTTTCCTATAACCAATATAACCATAATCGCTTTTGTCAATTTTAACCTTACCAAAAAGATCCATATCAGCCGTAAACTTCCTCGACTTAGCCCTATATTCCTCAGATTTTTTTATCCCTATTTCCTCTCGATGCAGACTAGTCCTCCAAATATCTACTATAATTTTTGACATCCTATTTACCTCGAGTATTCACTATATACATTTAAAATACAAAAAAAGAATTAAAATTATATACGGTTGATTATTTTTGATTTTAGAAGGTTTTACTAAGAGAGGAAGCCTATTCATAGACCTCCGATGATTTTAGTGCAACAAGAGGAATAAAAGATGAAGCAAGGGGATTTTGAGGACATATTTGACGACTTACTTCCAAGCGATGTGAAAGCTACAGAGCTCAACGTTGAGGAAATGATTATACCATTAGATAAGAAAACAAGCGATAGTTTAAGGGAAATAGGAATAAGGAATATTTTTATAATTGAATTTGACGCTCAATTAGGACCCCAATTAAAATACTTCACGGACAGTGATGATCTTTTAGAGAAGATGTTGATTAATCCTGCTTTTGTTGCTGAAATAACCATTTTCGCTAAATATGCCGAAGAAGTGTTACTTAAAGACAAGAGGAAATTGGTTATAAAGGAAATAGTTTTGGATAATCAACAGTTTTACATTTTCGTTGAGATTCAGAAGAACTTTTTCTCTTCGCGTCCACTGTTGTTTGCTAGGTACGTTCACGAGGTTCTTAAGAAGCTTGGAAAAATAAACAAGGAGGTTGCGAAAAAAGCCATAAGGGAATCGATATTATTAGCGACCAAGTCTACGTTTGGTTTAACAATCTAAGATACTGTGAGGTTAAAAGAAAAAATGAGTTTAACAGGGAGATACATCCTCGTTTTTAAAATCGAGAGACCTCTTGTTCTTCAAATTTCAACCCTTAACTATGGAAAATCTTTCTCTCTCGACCCCGAGTACTATGGATACATTGGCTCTGCAATGGGACCCGGAGGAATTTTTTCTAGAGTATCAAGACATATTAAGCGCGATAAAAAAATAAAATGGCATATTGATTACATTACGAGTCATGAAGAGGTAATATTCTTGTTTGTTTACTGGGTTAACTCGAAGAACTTGAGTGAGTGCGACATAGTTAGAGTGTTGCATAAACACGGGCTTGGAAAAGCTATTGTGAGAGGGTTTGGTGCGACGGATTCTCCTTGCTACTCTCATTTGATTCACATAGAAGCTAAGATACCAATTTTCTTGTTTAGTGTAAAAAAATTGTTTAATGGTGGATTCTTAAAGTTCTATCCCGATCTTTAACCCGTTCTCAGTTTCTATAATTTCCCCACCGAGTTCACCGAAAACAATCTCGCTTGCGTGGTGCATTCTTTTGAGGTCATTTTCTAATCCCTTTAGGTCACTTGGAAGGTATAGTTTCTTTAATGGGGACTTAAGTGAAAGCTTTTTACTTCTTTTGGCTTTCCAAATTGCGCTGTTTACGTTTGTTATTATTTCTGTTAACTTTAGGTAATCTTCTTCAACTTCGTATAATTCAGGGAATTGCTCTAAGTGGACAGTTTTACCGTATAACTCTCTGTAAATGTAATCTGTTACGAAGGGTATTACGGGCGCTAATAATTTTAAAACGGCCTTAAGGACTTCATGCAGAGTCCACCATGCAGCTTTTTTCTCTACTTCGTTTCCCTCCCAGGCTCTCCCCTTCACTAATTCTATGTAATGATCAGCGAAAATATCCCATACAAAGTTTATCACGTATTGTGCTCCGAAAAAGTCGAAATCATCATAGAGCGCGGTTACTTCTTTTATCAATTTGTTTAATTCTGCGAGAACCCACTTGTCCGCCTCTTGTAGTGCTGGTTTTTCTTCAACTGTAGGGAAGAATGAAACGAATCTAGCGATACTCCATAGTTTTTGTATGAACCTAGAGGCTGCAGCCACTCTTTCTTTTGAGAAACGAATATCGCTTCCCAGTTTTGCATCCGTTGCTCCCGCTAACCTTAATGCGTCTGCACCATATTCTTCAACAATTGGGCCAGGGTAAACTACGTTTCCCTTGGATTTGTGCATAGCTTCCCCTTTCTCGTCCATTACTAGACCGCTAATCCAAACGTGTTTGAAAGCCATCTTTCCTGTGAGTTGGTAAACCCTTAGTAATGTGTAGTATAACCACGTTCTCACGATCTCTTTACCTTGAGGTCTTAGACTTACGGGGAACGCTTTCTTGAATAGTTTTTCATCCCTATTGTACCCCGAAATATAAAGTGCTGAAATGCTAGAATCAAACCATGTATCGAATGTTCTCCACTCCCCTTCGAACTCGGTACAACCACACACTGGGCATTTATCCACAGGGGGCTTATCTTTCCATGGTTGATAGTATTTGCCTTCCTCTGGCAAAATTACATGGTGATTGCACTTGCAATACCATATAGGTATCTCTGTCCCATAGTATCTTCTTCTAGAGATGGGCCAATCTATTGTTACTGATTTGATCCAATTGAATAATATGTGTTTACTGTGGTCAGGATGGAACTTGATTTTCGGTATGTTTTTCTCCAAATCCTTTAGGAACTCTGTTTGTTTTAGGTACCATTCCTTCATTGGTATAAATTCTACGGGGGTCTTGCATCTCCAACATATTGGTATATTGTGTTCAATGTAATCGATTTTCTCAACCAGCCCCATTTCTTCTAGGTCTTTTATTATTTGTTCTCTTGCTTCCCTTATAGGTAAACCAGAATACTTACCGTAGCCTTCTACTATCTTACCATCTGTGTTAACAACTATTTTTGGCTCTAGTTTTAGCTCTCTAAACAATCGGACGTCGGTTTGGTCTCCATATGAGCATATCATGACAGCCCCGGTTCCAAACTCTGGATTTGCCTCTTGATGCGGTATTATCTCGAGTTCTTGACCGAATATTGGGGCAATGGCTTTTTTGTGGTGAAGGTGTTTGTACCTATCATCATCTGGGTGGACAATTATTACTTTACACGCTGGGAGTAGCTCTGGTCTTGTTGTAGCAACAGTTATATAACCATCTTCATCTTTTAGTTTAAATTTAACGTAAACAAGTTTAGTTGTTGACTTTTTGTATTCAAGTTCAGCGTCAGCTAGTGTTGTTTTACAGCGTGGACACCAATTATTTGGTCTATAAGCCTCGTAAACCAAGCCCTTCTTGTATAATCTTATGAACGTTGCTTGGGTTATCTTTCGATATTCGGGGGAATCAGTTCTATATACATCCTCTGGTTTCAGGGAGTTCATTGAGTAGCCCATCATTCTGCAAACATTCAATATGTCATTCTCGTATTCATCAAGGAGACCCCTACATAGCTCTAAGAATTTTTCCCGGGGTGTCTCCCACATATTGATATTGTACGTTTTTTCGGCTTGAACTTCTACTGGCAAACCGTTTCTATCTATTCCCATGGGGAAGTGTACAGCATACCCCTTCATTCTCATGTAACGCGCTATCATGTCTATTTGAGCGTAGTGTATTGCACCCCCCACGTGCCATTTACCGCTAGCATATGGGGGAGGAGTATCTATGCTAAACACAGGTTTATCAGTGTTTGGGTCAAATTTATAGAGTTCTTCTTTCTCCCAAAGTGAGAAAATCTCTGGTTCCTTCTTTGGGTTCCATCGTTTTTCTTTTAATTTAGGCTCCATAATATACACCACTATTTGTCTCTAGTTTACAGTAACACAATTGACTATAAAGAATGTAGAAAAAATGTTATTTTATTAAAGTTTTAATCTGTTCCTAGTCCAAGAGAGCATGAATAGTCGATTTACAGTCTTGTATTATATCTTCTATTGATGAAAATTCGCGTTTCGCTTCGCCACAGTAATAGATGTTAGGCATATACTTCTCACCGTTCTTTAAAAAACTGACTGCTGGAACTTGTTCTTTACCTAATACCACTAGATCTGTTTTGACATGTTTTATTGATCCCTCACTCTCTATGTGTACCTCCTTAACCCATTTATCGCCTTTCGCTTTCACTAGTTCGCCCTCTAAAATCTCGATGTTGTCTATTTCATACTTGTGTTTCCTATCTTTGTTAGGGGGGATTACCCAGGTCACATCTAAGGCTTTATTAGTAACGAGGTTGTTTAAATTCGCTATGAGAATCCTCGTTTTGAGTGTATCCCCATAGACCAATATTTTCTTCGCGGGAATGACCTTGTTTTTGGTTAATCTTAATAC
>JAGSHR010000152.1 GCA_029855985.1 Candidatus Njordarchaeota archaeon | reverse complement strand
GTATTTTGTTATATTACCATCGTTTTTACAGAATTCCGCTCCAGCGATGACTCTTACGGCCGTATAGGACTTCACTTTACTTACAGGAGCCTCTTTTTCTATTGGGATTTCTCCCCTTATTCGAACTTCAATATGATTTGCATAATCATGTTTTTTAGCCAATTTCTCGACAAGTTTAACAGCGTATTCTGGAAGCTCGTCAATGGGGAACTCCATGTTTCCATTTTCAAAAATTTCATCTATCGCTTCTATATTCCTAGATATGTGAGCGCCTTTTTTCGAGCGTGGGATATCAACGAAAATGTCTATCGTGGCTATGATTGTCATCTTGTTAGAGTTATATTTGATACGGATGGGTCTTTTAAAATTGACTATCCCGACTCTTGACACTGGGATACTTATATTGGGTTTGCTCTCGTGGACATCGACTGAAAGTATTTTGCTCATCTCTTGATCCTCCTGCACTCAAATCTGATCAAAGCAATTATTTAACAATCAACTAAAACTAACACTTTGACTAAAAATAAAATATTATTATAGGTAAGTTAAGATGTCTGGCGTTGAGCTAGTTTGGGGTAAAGGGCATTACGAGGATTTCTATAGAGAATATTCGGATAGACCATGGGTTCTTGTAAGTTGTGCTATCAGTCTCGATGGGAAACTGGTATCAGAGACGGGTGATTCTCGACTATCAAGTTGGGAGGACAAAGTTGAGGTTCACAAGCTAAGGAGCATAATGGACGGGATACTAGTTGGCGTTAACACGATATTACAGGATGATCCCCACCTAACAGTTAGTGAAAAGTACTATAAAAGCGACAAGCATCCAATTAGGATAGTTTTAGATAGTAAAGCGAGAACGCCTATTACGGCGGAGGTATTAAAAAAGAAACCAGAAGTGCCAACAATAATCGCTGTGGGAAATCAGGCTGACAAGGAAAAAATAAAGAAGTTAGAGGGTGCAGGTGCCACAGTTATTGAGTTGCCTCGAAGTGAAGAAATTGATGGTCTGGACTTAAGGGTTCTATTGAGCATACTCAAAGAGGAATATGGGGTTAAAAAGTTAATGGTGGAAGGCGGGGGCCATGTCATTGGTTCATTTGTTAAGCTTGGATTAGTTGACTACTTTAGAGTGTCAATAAACCCAGTTTTACTCGGTGGAAAGCGATCGGTAAACATGCTTGAGTCCGTTACTTATGGGAATATTGATAAAGCTCCACGCTTAGAAATAGTGAAAATTGAGAAGGCTGGTTGGAGCATCATACACCACTATATCGTGAAAAAACGGGAAAATATCTAGCGCTCAAAGACAATTTTTCCATCTATAAAGGTTTTAATAACGTTTTCGGATTTACCCCTTAACACTATTGCCTTAATAATGTTCTCCATTCCTGCAACATTTGGTTTTGTGAGATCAAAAACAAAGAAATCCGCGTGGAATCCTTCATCCAATAGGCCAATGGGCTTATTTAGGATAATGGCTGCATTCTTAGTTACCAATCTAAGAAAGGATTTGACATCCAAGTTTAAACCGATAGATAGGGAATACCTGATTAGGGATTGAAGCTCCTGGAAGAGGTCAGGGGGTGAAACCATAACATTGTCTGTTCCAACACCAAGTAAAACGCGGTTTTCAACAAACTGTTTCAAGGGGGGCACTCCAGCTTTTAAGTAAAGATTCGACCTGAAACATATAATCACGGGTATTCTCAACTCTGCAAGTTTCTTAATTTCCATTAAATCAGCGTGAACTGCATGAACAATAAAGTTTGGTTTTGTTAAGGTTATGCCCCTTGACAAATCAGATTGATTAAACTTTGATATGCTTTTCGCTCTTTGCTCTTTTGTTTCGGATGCATGAAAGGAAAAGTATTTTCCGGACAAATAGGCTTCCTGGTATAGCTTTTTGATTGTTTCATCGTCAAAACTGTTTAAAGATGGTAAACCGTAACCATCGCTTACTTTGAGAACAGATTCCCAATCCCCATTCGTTCCCCTGCCAAGTATAATTGCTTTCACTTTAACTTCTTTTAGTGCTCTCTTTAATAAATTTACTCCCCTCACTCCACCTTCCCTAAAATCTACAAAAGTTGTTGTTCCAGACGACAACATCTCGTGAAGAGAACTCCTTATGCCCTCAATTATTTTATCTTCGCTTGTTTTTTCGTAAAGTCTCCATTTTAAGCTATTTCCAGAGCCTACTGCTTCAGCAACATCGTAACCATAGGCTTCTTCTTTGGCGAAGGAGTCGCCAATATGCGTATGGAGATTCACAAATCCTGGAACGATAACCGCATCCTCAAACGAGTAATCGTAATGGTTTTTCGGCGAATGTTCATTTATCTTAATAACATAACCGTTATCGGATATGCTAATGGCAACTTTTTCTTTTACTTCTAGATTTGTTCCCACAATGGCATAATCAGCGTAAATCTTTATCAATATAACTCACCAAGTCAGATCGTCGCCAGGTCCTCATCACTTAGTTCGGTCGGCAAGTCACTCATCATCCCAAACATGTAAAATCGTTTTTTGAGCTTAAAAAATTAATTAGATAAACAGCTTAGGAGTTACGAGGTTAACAGCGATAAATTATATCCTTCATCATGAATCTTCATGGGATTGAACTAATATAATGCCTGGATTTTGGTGAATTCAATGTATAAAAAGAGACTAGAGATGGTTTTCGAAAAATTAGAGCGAATGAGCGTCTCATTATCAAACAGAGAAAAATCAATCTTAACCGTTTTGGTTGATTATTTGCAGTTAAGGTATCAATTTAGAGAGGTTCCAGGTCACGAAATGGAGCACGTTTTTAGGGTGCTGGAAATCGGTTTACTTATATGCGGTCAGGTTAACTGCAACAAGTTAAAGTTCTCAATCTGCGCATTATTACACGATGTTGCAAGAATGATTGATCCAAGAGTAAAAAATCACGCTGAAAAATCTGCACAAATTAGTGAAAATCTCTTAAGGGGGATACCCGCAATTAAAAATGTGCTTAGCCAAGATGAATTGGAGCAAATTAGAAACTGTATAGCTGAACATAGTTATAGCTCGGGGAAGCAGCCCTCATCTATTGAATCAATGGTTTTACAGGACGCTGATCGTTTGGATGCACTCGGTGCAATAGGTATCGCAAGGGTATTCGCGTATGGCGGATACTTAGGTCGACCCATTTATAATCCCTTTGAAACCACGGATAAGGAAAGCAGTCTCGGACATTTCTATGATAAAATATTGAAATTGCCCGAGCAAATGAACACTGAAATCGCTAGAGAAATAGCTAAAAATAGGTTAAATTTCGTCAAAAAATTTATAGATAAGCTACTACAAGAGATTAATTTGGAGGATTTTAACCAACATATTGATAGACCTTGAACTTATTGTCGGAGATATCTTCAACTAACTTAACTATATTATTTGCTCTAAGTTTTTCTAGTATCCTTCTAGCCGTCGAAACTTTTATGTTGTACTTATTAGCTAGGTACGTTGGTGTTATGATTCTTGTTCTTGTAATCTCCTGATATATTTTTTCCAATATGTCGGGTTCAACGAAGTGCGCTCGCTTTATCAACTTGTATTCGTATGTTCTACCCCATCTCACTTTTCTAACAAGACCTTGGTAAACATCCCCCTTTGGGGCTTTTTCGAAAACCCTTTTAACAACTCTTCCTCTTGTGGGCATTTTCTTCCACCTATGCTTCGACTTCCCTTAGTAGGAATTCTATAATGAATATATTTAAAAATTTGCGTCACTCACCGATTTCATCTAGCTTGTCTTGCATTTCCTCACTCAAATCGGTTAGTTCGTCTTCTATCTCTTCGATATAGTCATAC
>JAGSHR010000207.1 GCA_029855985.1 Candidatus Njordarchaeota archaeon | reverse complement strand
GTGTATAAGAGACAGTTGTTAAAATATGTGCTGAGTTTTTTGAAAATTTTAGCTTCAATTATTGGTTTGCTTGTCGCGTCTGGAACCTCTGTTTTGGTAATGGATATGGCGAGTGTTAGGATAGAGAATTATCAAACTAATCAAGTTGTATTGCCCACGGTTGTTGAGTTGCACATTAATGTTACGGTTAGTTCACGTGCCTACTTATTCAAGGTTGTAGATAGTAATCTTACGCTGATAATAAAGACAGAGGATCGTATGCTGGATTGGGATAGTGAAATATTTGATTTGGGGCCGGGGCAGAGTCGGGTGCTGAGTTTTACTCTCGATATTCCGCTCGATGTTTTCTTGCAGTTTCAAGCTGGTACGGTTGATTTGTTTACGGATGTGAAGCTTTCTTTGTGGATGGGTTACCAAGACTATAAGTTGATTAGTTTAACTTTGACGTCAACTATTCCCTTGGAGAGAGGGTGAGAATTATGGGTAGAGCTAAAGCTTTGGGTATAGCGTTGGGGCATTTTTTGATTTATGGTCTCTCTTTGAAGTTCGCAACAGGGGCGGCGCAAGTTGCGGCTAAAATAGAGCTACCTAATTATGATTGGTTCATACTTGTGTTAATTGCATTCTTAGTAAGTATAATGGCTTTCTTCCAGGAGTCCGATAAAAAGTGGTCAAAAGCCTTTGGTGGTTTCTTGAAGTATACTTTCCTAGCCGCGTATACCTATGAGATCCTCATGATGTCGTCGTATATTCGAGTTAACACGGAGGGACAAGTCCTAGTTGCAACGATTAACTGGGGATTATGGTTGTATGTCCTATTGGCTCCAACACTGATAAACGCTTTCATACATCTACTGAAGCCATTCTCAGAAAAAGAATAAGAGAGAATGAAAAATGAACCTTTATGGCCCCTAATTGTATTTTTACTAATTCTAATCCACTACCCCATTTTCTTTAAGTATTCGAGCAGCCTCCTTTATGTCCTTGTGAGTGTCCACGGATTTCCAGTAAACATCGTTGAAAGGTACTGCTATCAACTTTTTCTCTTCCGCCAACTTTGGGAACGCTGTTTTCTCGATGTCTCCTTTATCGGGGAGCATGTCGAAGATTTCCCTTTTAAGGATGTATATCCCTGCGTTTATCCAGTAATCTGGAAGCTTTGGTTTTTCAACGAAGCTCCTTATTACGCCAGTGGTTTCATCGAATTTTATTATCCCATACGGGCTTGGGAGCGGGACAACCGCGATACCGCCGAGCACGCCGTTTTCCACTTTATCGCTAAGTTTGGTCAGGTTGATATTCGTGATGATATCGCCGTTTATTACGAAGAATTTTTTTGTGTCCTCTAGATAGCTTCTAGCATTCTTTATTGCCCCACCGGTACCTAATTTCTCTCTCTCATAAGAGTAGTCAACCTTAACGCCGAATTGGGATCCATCACCTATAGTTTCTTCTATTTTTTCTCCAAGGTATCCGACTGCTAGGACAATGTTGTCAACGTTGTGTTTCTTTAGCCATTCAATTTGCCAGAACAATATAGGTTTACCCGCTACTTCAAGGAGGGGCTTGGGTACTTTCTCTGTATATGGCCTCAATCTCTCTCCTAATCCTCCCGCCAGTATTAAAGCTTTCATTATTTCCACCTTTTGTATTTGATCTAAAACTGGTCTTAATCGAGTTTAAGTAATAAAACCGTCAGACTAAAATTTTATACGATTAAAACTTTGGCGAATTTTAAATATTAATATTCACTGGTAGATGGGAGAGATAATGGCGAAGAGCGTTATCCTATTAGCTGCCGGTAAATCGAGCAGGTTCTGGCCGCTCAACTATCGACACAAAACAATGATTAAGATTATGGGCAAACCAATTGTTCAGCATGTTATTGATGAGTTAAAAGGTCAAAATATAGAAGAAATCATCATTGTTTCTTCCCCGAGAGACAAAGGAGAATTTGAGGAAATTGGAAAGGAAAATGAAGAGGTCAATGTGAAAGTGACTGTTCAAAGCGAGCCTCGGGGCATGTGGGAAGCAATTTTAATAGGAGCATCCAAGTCAAATTACGATGAATACATTATTATGAATGCACACCAGCTCGGAGTAATACCAATCCTAGATGAACTTGAAAGAAAAAACATTTCAACTGATGTAGCTTTATCAGTAACGAAAACTGATAAACCAGAATTGTTTGGAATAGTTAAGATAGTCAATGAGAAAGTCGTTGATGTTGTAGAAAAACCACCGAGAGAGGAAGCCCCCTCGGATATGAGGATAATAGGTGTATACTATTTCAAGAAGAAATTCATTGAGTTCCTTGAAAGCGTTGCTAATGAGGAAGAAACAGAATATAAACTAGAGTACGCGTTAGCAAAATATGCGAGGGAGAAAGGAATCGACTATGTTTCGGTTGGATTTGATCCTCTCTCGCTAAGGTTTCCCTGGGATGTTTTTAGTTTCCAAAAATACATATTTGAAAAACACTTGAAAAGCGTTGTAATTGATTACACAGCGAGAGTCAGTCCTTGGGCTCACATAGAAGGTCCTGTTTTTATAGATGAGGGGGCAAGAGTTTTAAGACACACTGTGATAAAAGGTCCAGCGTACATTGGCAAGGATGTTGTTATCGGGGATAACACGGTGGTTAGAGAATCAAATCTCGAGAAAAACGTGAAGGTCGGAGCACTCTTCGAGATTGCTAGGTCAAATATGCAAGAAAACAGTACTGCACATTCAGGCTACATGGGTGACAGTGTCATTGGAGAGAATACGAGGATTGGAGCAGGTTTCATAACCGCTAATGTGAGATTGGATAGGGAGAATATTAAGGTACTAGTTAAAGGGAAAAAAGTAGATAGTGGTAGAAGAAAGCTCGGGGCTATTGTGGGTAGAAACACCAGCATTGGAATTCACGTTGGGATAATGCCTGGAAAATTAATCGGGAGCAATGTGGTGATTGGTCCTGGAAGGATGATCTACGAGAACGTTCCAGATGACACAGAGGTCCTATAAGAAAAATAGAAAAACCGTGTTATCCCAATAGTTAATCCATTAACGTTTTAATCATATTTTCTATTTTATAGCTTTATAGCTTAAACGAATTATAGGGGCTATATGTGATGCAAGTTAATCGCTTTGAAATTGGGGAATACAAAGCTACACTCATAAGAACGGGGACATTTAAGCTAGACGCAGGAATTGTTTTTGGGGCGATTCCAAAGGCCTTGTGGGGAAAATATGAGAAAACAGACGAATATAATAGGATCACTCTAGGAATAAACGCTCTGTTTCTTGACAATGGAGATAGAAGAATTCTCATCGACACAGGTCCTGGACACATAAACAAATACAATGAAAAATTAATTGAAATCTGGGGACTAGAAACAACTAGGATAGATGACGCGTTAGGACTTGACAGAAACGATGTTGACATTGTTGTTTTTACACATTTACACTTTGATCACGCTGGCGGCGCCACGATAAACCCAAACGGAGAATATGAACCAATATTCCCAAATGCGCGATACTACGCTCACGAAAAAGAGATAGAAATCGCCCTAAACCCCCATGCCTTATCGAGATTCTCCTATTTTGGGAGAGACTATGAACCACTCTTGAAGAAAAAAATTTTATACGCTCTCAAGGGGCAAAAGGGCTCAATAGAAGAAGACTTGAGCTTCTATCACACTCGTGGACACACTGAGGGACACATTGTTGTTAAAGTAGAGTCTGACGGCGACGCATTGTACTATCTTGGCGACCTGGTTTTAACAAGTTTACATTTACAGCCAACATGGGTCTCTGGCATCGATTTATGTAGATTAGAAAGCTTCTATGCAAGGGAAACATTATACAGGGAAGCCTTAGATAAAAGAGCAATATTTGTTTTTCCACATGATAAGAACTTAACAGTTGGGCGACTAACTCTAGATGAAAAACAAAGATATAAACTGATTAGTCTTTAAAATCACTCTTAATATTATCTTTTGGTGTTAGATATGATTACACCAGCTTACAAAATACGTGTAAAAAAAGGTAAAATTAAAGTTTCCAGTGAAAAATTAGAGGCTAGTGAGACTATAGCAGAGCCCTTCCTAAAACGGATTGAGGAGATAAAATCAAATTACTTTAATTTACTCGTTGAATCATACACTAAGGAAGCCGAGGAGGACAAAGAGGCGTTTGAAGCAGTTCTAGATTTCCTGTTAAATCCTTGTATAACTGCTCATGTGAGTGATGCTTACATAATCATTGAGGACAAAGTTGAAGAGTACGCGGCGCCGATAAGCGTGAATTTCCTTAACAAAAAAGTGACGTTAGCTTTCAAAACTAGTAGTAGCGAGCACGTAAGGGATCTTGGCAAAATCTTTTGCACAATAAAGGATAAAATAAAACCCATCCTAGGCTTTACATTGAAACTTGGAGAAAATCCAGATATTGATGCAATCAAAGAGGTTCTGGAAAGGATCCAGTCAGATACACTTTATGAGATCACAATCTTAAGCAGTGAAGTTGAATTCTTCAAAGATCTAGTCGAATTGCTTCCGAAACTAAACTACTACGTTGTATTGAGCGACGAAGATTTTCACTTCATCTACCAAAAAAACATGGGGTACTCTTCTATTGCCATACCAATAGGGCGAGAAAATTCTAGCTTAACTTTAAAAAATAAAATTTTGAGGGAATTAATAACAAAAATAGACTACTTGGAGTTATACGGTGACATAACCCCCAGTGAACTAGAGAAAATAGCGAAGAAAGCCGATGAATTGAAGGCTAAACACGTAGAAGTTCACTCTAAGAATGGCAATTGGAAAATAGTATTAGACTCCAAGGAGAAAACGCATATTTTTAATGAACCCCCCAATTAGATTAGATTTTCTCTGATTGTGGTGAGTAATATGGTTGTGAGAGAAGTCAATTTAGTTGATTTACAGAGAATAATCAACGGTAGTCCCATACCCGTTATTCTCGAAATTTGTACAAAACACCCAATTTGTCGGGATATCCAAGAACACTTCAACGCTTTGTCAAAAAAATTCAATGGAAGAGTAGCATTCATTAGAATCGACGTAGAGAAGCATCCAGAAGTGCTGAGAATATTTGGCTTAAGTGCTCCTTCATATATTGCTTTTGACAGAGGAAACGTTATTAATGCTTGGTATTCCCCTTCACCCTTGCAATTAACAAAAATAGTTAGGGACCTCTCTAGGTTACTATAAGTCTAAAATTTTTGGAAGGTTAAAGAATAGAAGCTTGTTCATATTTTACTTACTTGCAACAAGTTTCTTAAAGTCGTGGCATCGCTTCCATACGTTTGCTATTATTTCCTCTGGGCTTTTAAGTTCTCTAAGTAACTGCATTGATTTCTCGCATTCTTTTATTGGTTTTTGCCAGTTTGGTACAATTGGTCCAAACTTGATTATGTATTGGTAATAGAGGTCCAAGAGCATTCTTGCTACAATGAATCTATTGTAGTCTCTATCCTTTATGTCTTCAGACATAGTGATAGCTCTCAATAGAACTAAGTCGGCAAGACTCTTTTCTCTTGTTATCTTGACGATGCTCGTATAGTAATTTATTATAGGTCCAATGAACACTTTGGATTTGTCCAGACTTTTGAATGTGTCCAATCTTGTTTTTATATACTCTACTAATTCGGCACCTCTAGTTAGTATTCTCTCAGAGTCTATCCTATTTTTCACGAATTTTAAGAAGTGCGGCAGCGATGATAGAACAAAACCGAGGGATTCTATGTGTATGGAGCCAAGTTTTGTTCTTTCTTCAGTTGAAATTCTCTTTTTGATCTCGGGGATATAGTCCTCGAAGATGTGGAATATTTCTCTAATAGGTTCATCCACGAAGCTATTTATGATAGCAAAACTGTAAATGAGCTGCGGGGCGACCGTAAACATTACATCGGGGTACATTCTTCTTCCCAAGTAATCATGGTTGATCTTTTTGAGCCATTCGACGAGGGTTGTTTTTATGATTTCTAACCTTTCTTGTATTTTTTCTTCTGATTCGAGGGTCAAGAGGTACGCGTTTATAAGTGAGCCGATTGTTACACCAAAAACGATTAGGTGGGTTGGTATCATTGGGTTCTCGAGTGTAGGAAGTACTTCGTTTAACCAGAAGTCGTTAAGGTTACTCAATATCTCTTTTAGGTAACCTAGATCAATATCTTTTACAGTTCTAATTTTTAAGATTACATCAAAGAACATTGGCAGAGTGCTTATTGCGGCGAGGCTGCTCCATCTTTTCATCTTATAGTATAACCTGTTTAGATCGTTTATTCTGTTGAAGAGGTCCTCCCAGTAATCTATGTTTTTGAAGAGATCAATTCTATCTAACATGAACCATATTTCAACGAAATAGTCGGATATCTCGTTCCATTCCTTGTCTATAATGGAGAGGATTGCAGGTGATGTGCTAATCGGTGTTAAGAGTAGTATGATGATTTTTCTTTCTAATTCGTCCTCAGTTTTGCTCAATATAGTTCTAGCTTCGTTTTTGATGGCTTGGAAATAGTGTGTTTCCATGCTTAGTCCATCTAGCGTGTTCAAATTGTCGAGTTGCTTATAGAGGTAATCTTTCAGTATTAGGAGTTTCTCAAACTGGTCAGTTTTGCCTTTCGTTTTGAAGTCCTCTGTTTTAACATCGCTTAGGATTGAGAGTAATGTGTCGAGTGATGGGGCAGGTATATCGTGTCTTAAAGTATTCGCTATTAAGCCTAGTTTTACGAATAAAAGTTTTGCTAGATCACCCCAATAGCTATTATTGAACGCCTCTGTTAGTGTGTCAAATATGGTCTTTAAATCTGGGTTTTTAAGCTGTTCAATTACAGCTTCAATAATCTCTTTCTCCTTCTTTAATATCTTGGCTTTTAGGACGCCAAATATGTTTTTTGGAGGGTTATATACGGCGATTTCTCCTTTATTGATTGGTTCATAGTATTGTTCTCTCTCCATCAATAAGAGAAAATCCTCTAATAGGGTTGAGGATTTAGTTAGAGGGGAGGATATTTCCTCCATGAGAGAGTTTATGAATTCTTCTATCCTATCAGATACACTGGATAAGATTAGTCCATCCTCAAAATCAGGGAAATCAAGTATCTTATCAATTTTAACTAAAATATTTCTTCCAAGTTCTACTGCTTCCTTATCGCCCTTGTCGGAGATAACTGCTACGATTGCTTTCTCACTTGAACCAATGGAGACCTCTAGGTTTTCTAGGTGAAAAGAGGAAATTCTTTGACCGAAGACCTCTTGGGACATCCCGATAACAGCGGTGATGATACTTGCAACAAGGGATTCCTCATCCATTTTTTCCTCTGCTACCGGTAGTCTCCTTAGAACCTTTTTGTAAATAGGGACCCCGCCTTTGCTAATGAGTAATATACTGTATATCATTATTATGACCTTTCCAGCAAATCCTCAATATCTTCCATTAAAATAATATTATCTCTTCCTAGAATTATTAAAGTTGTGATTTGAATCGAAAATTGTTAATTAAATAATATATTTCCCAATAATAATTTAATCTAATTCTTTTAAAAAATTTACTATAATTGAAAAATTGTTCTTTTATGGGTGCTTATACAAGGTTTCTATTTAAAATTTGGAAAAATTTTTAATCGCTATTCAACTCCTCTTTCAACTCTTTGAAAACTCCTCGTATCTCGGAATAAACATCGTGAGCATGAATGCTCTCATAGTTTCTCTGCGAGGCAATAACAAATGCATCATCCGGTATCCTATTTGAATGTTCTTTAACAAGTAACCCAACCATATATCTAACAACATCTTCTGTGAAGCGAGGGTTATGATGAGCGTCAATAACCATACGTTGCTCATCTGCTCTCTTTAGTAAGGGGTACACAGGTGAACTCATGCTTTTTTCCACGATCATAACCAACTCATCAATTTTAACCGATATCTTTTCTTCACTTTTTATTACCAGTTTGCCGGTTCCCCGCTGATTATGAGCGGAGAGTGGCACCACGGAGAGCACTTTATTTATCTCGTTTTCAGTGAAACCAAGCTCCTTTAGTCGTTCATATGCATAATCGAGAGTCATTTTATAAGAATTGGGGCATACAGTCATTCCTTCAAGTTCAACACCCAAAATTCTGTATTTTGTTATATTACCATCGTTTTTACAGAATTCCGCTCCAGCGATGACTCTTACGGCCGTATAGGACTTCACTTTACTTACAGGAGCCTCTTTTTCTATTGGGATTTCCCCCCTTATTCGAACTTCAATATGATTTGCATAATCGTGTTTTTTAGCCAATTTCTCGACAAGCTTAACAGCGTATTCTGGAAGCTCGTCAATGGGGAACTCCATATTTCCATTTTCAAAAATTTCATCTATCGCCTCTATATTCCTAGATATGTGAGCGCCTTTTTTCGAGCGTGGGATGTCAACGAAGATGTCTATCGTGGCTATGAGTGTCATCTTGTTAGAGTTATATTTGATACGGATGGGTCTTTTAAAATTGACTATCCCG
>JAGSHR010000241.1 GCA_029855985.1 Candidatus Njordarchaeota archaeon | reverse complement strand
TAAGGTGAAAACATACCAGGAAATAAAAGCAATCCTAGAGAAACTAATCGGCGATAAGTAGCAACTCAAATTCTAATTGCCCCCTTTTTAACTATTGTTAATTACGCCCTAATCACTCACAAGTTTAACGGCAAATTCTTCGAGTTAACTTTTGTCATTATTAATAATACATTTTTTAAATCTCTGTTCGTCGATTCTCAATTTATTTTTGATTGAATCTGCGTTGAAAATACCTAATTTTTAAAAAAACGATTTGGGTTGAAATAATATTAAACCAAAATAAATCGCTAAAGCTGTGATAAAAATGATAACAATCGTAGGAGCAGGTAAAGTAGGAGTATCAGCCGCTGTAACAATGGCATTTATGGAGCTTGACGATATCCTACTAATCGATATTATAGAGGGAAGACCCCAAGGAGAAGCACTCGATCTAGGGCACATGGCATCCATACTAAACCTAAGCATCGACATAAGAGGATCAAACGACTACAGGGACATGGAAGGTTCAGATATAGTAATCGTACCAGCAGGATTCCCAAGAAAAGCAGACATGACTAGGGAGGACCTCGTCAACAAAAACGTTGGTGTAATGGAATCCGTTGGACAAGCAATTAAAGAATACGCACCAAACGCAAAAGTAATACTCACAACTAACCCAGTTGACACAATGGCTTACGTAATGTGGAAAGTCACTGGGTTCCCAAAGAACAGAGTAATCGGATTCAGCGGAGTCCTAGATTCCGGTAGACTAAAATACTATGTATCTAAAGAACTCGGGATATCACCAGCATCTATAATTCCCGTGGTTCTTGGTCAACACGGACAAAAAATGGTTCCACTCCCAAGACACAGCCTAGTTTATGGAAAACCAATAACTGAATTCCTGCCAAAGGAGAAAATCGACGAACTAGTACAAGAAACAATTAGAGCAGGCAAAACAATCATAGAGCTTAGAGGATGGTCATCAAACCATGCACCCGGAGCGGGTCTAGCCGTAATGGCCGAAGCAATCAAGAAAGATCAAAAGAAGATATTCCTAGCATCTGTACTATTAGAGGGTGAATACGGCCACAGCGGAGTTTTCGCAGGCGTTCCAGTGGTACTAGGTAAGAATGGAGTAGAGAAAATAATCGAACTAGACCTAAATGAGGAAGAGAAGAAACTCTTCGATGAGAGCGTTCAAGCAATTAAAGACAACATGAAGTTACTGCCCGAAAAATACAGGTAAAACACCTTCTACTTTCTCCTCTTTCTTAGTTTTTTGTTTTCTCGTCCATAACTTTTTGCCGTTTCCATTATCTTGTACATTGTTCCTATTAGTGATCATCTTTAAATGCATTTTATTTTATGTGTTTTATTAAGCAAAAATAGGTGCTCCTATTGGAAGTAAAATCAAAAATTGAGAACGTGATCCTTTACCCCTACTCCGCTATCATAATAAGATCAGCTAAAATCAATTTCTCGAGCGGACACAATACAATCACCCTAACTGGCTTAGAAACTAATATTATAAGAGAATCAATAAGAATAACAACCGATGCCCCCATCAAAATCGCTAATACAGATTTTAAAATAGTCAAACAGTCGGCAAAAAGCGTTGAAAACAGAGTGCCCGAAATCATACTAGAGCGGTTTCAAGAACTGAAAAGAGAAACAAGAATAATCAAACATGAAGTTAATTCACTCAACAAAACAATAGAGACAATAAATCAAGCGAAAAGAACGGCCTTGGTAAATTTCGGAGCAAAAATAACAGAACAGGTAAGCGAGGATAAACTGAAGTGGGTCATCAAGTATCTTGAAAAACTCGAAGGGAACTATCTAAAGCTCAAATCGAAAAAAGAGGAAAATCTAGAGGAAATAAACTTGGAGATGCAGTTGATAAAGGAAAACTATGGTGAGATATCAGATGTTATTGAGACTGGCGAAATACGCATAGAAGTCAAATCAAATACTGAAGGCGAAGCAAATATTCAGTTGAGTTACAATGTCGGCAACGCATCTTGGAGAACAAGCTATGACTTAATTTTGAACGATGAAAAACAAATATTACATAAGTTTGCGGAGATCTACCAAGACACAGGGGTAACTTGGAAAAAAGTTAAACTAGAACTCGTAAACAAACCCATAAAAGTTGCTTCAATCCCCGAGCTAACCCCCTGGTACATTGAGGCGTGGGAGCCTAGGCGAATGAAACCCTTGAAGAAAACAGCAGCACATCCTGCACCCTTCATGGAGAAGCTACCAGAGTACGAACAATACGAGAAACCCGAAATATATACGGGGGAATTCCAAAGGTACGCGTTGACAAGTACGGTGACATTAGAGCCAGGCGCACCAAAATCTGTCTATTTGGAAAGTATGGGGTTAAAAGGGTCTACTAGGTACATTTGGGTTCCTCCAGTGTCACAAGATGTTATTCGTGTACTGGAATTTGAAATGAGAGATGGAGATTTATCACCAGGCGAATGCAGAGTTTTCTTAGACAAATTGTTTGTTGGTGTGATTAATGTACCGAGAATTTCGAAAGGTGAAAAAATTGAGCTTCCCTTGGTTATAGAAGAGAAAGTCAAAGGAGAGAAAAGACTTGTAGATAGGGAGGATAAGAGAACTGGTATAATTAAGGGTAAAGCATACGTTAAATACAAATACACATTGATTATCGAGAACCTGAAAACGAAACCAGTTGAATTAATAGTGAGAGATCAAATACCCGTGTCCAAGGATCCCGATATTGAGGTCACATTAGAGGAAGTACAACCAAAACATGGGAAAATGGAACTAGGAATAATGGAATGGCGGATTAGGCTTGAACCAAACGAGAAAAAACAGATAACCTACACTTATACAGTAAAGTTTCCACCTGAGAAAGAACCGTCAAACATACCTTAAAAACTATTTTATAAATGTTGAGGAGTTAGTTATTAAAACCATTGTATTGTCATGATAGTTAAAGGGGCGCAGTTAGAGATTATAGTGCTTCACTTTTCTATTCTTTTTTCCAAATGATTTTTTCCAGGGCTCTTAGATCTAAGATTGTTCCCTCGTCGCAATTTGTAATAGGGTTTCCATCGGATAGCCCCTTCACTATGAGGATATAATTATTGGTTTTGGATTGTAAACCGGTTTTACTTGATTTATCGATGAGTTTTCTTAGTTCTCTTTGTGCCTCGCTAGTTGTCATTGTTTTCCATTTAACTTCGATAAAGTCGGTTGATTTACCTGGGTTTCTCACAATTAAGTCGATTTCCTCACCCTTATGCCACCATCTCCCAAATTCGATTGGTCTAGATTTTACTACATTTTCCCCGTAGAGCAGTGGAACTAATTCCTCAATGATTTTCTCGAATACTCTCCCCATATACTGGTTGTAGTTTTCTTTAATGTGTTCGATTGCTTCACTTATCTGGCCCATTTCCAGTAGGGAACGAAGCTTGTAAATGAAGGTAAACCAGAATCGGAAATAATTGTCAGAGAAATCGATTAAACTTTTTCCTCTTTTCCCTAATGGCTTTACTCTTCTAATGATTTCTAGTTCTTCTAGAACGTCTAGGTACTTGGTTATCGTTCTTGGATCAATATTTGAAGCGTTGGCTATCTCATTATTTGTACTCCTCCCTTCTGAGATACTTTTAAGTATGCTAAGATATGTTCTGGGTTCTCTAACTTCCTGTCTCAAAAAGTTTAACGCTTCATCATAGAGATAACTTCCAGGGGTTATGATGTCAATAATGTTCTCCCAGAAATTTTTGTTTTCACTGAGTTTCTCTAGGTAAGCGGGTGTGCCTCCAACTGCACCGTATAACTTAGCTAGATCCTCAATATCATAACTTGGGAAGAACTCTTTAATGTCCTTGAAACCTAATGGGTGTAATCGAATGGAGCTCGTTCTTCTGCCGAATAATGGGCTTTTATAACCTAAAAGTCTCTCCTTAAAAAAGGAAACTGATGAACCACATAGAATTAACATAATGTTTTTTTCCTTTAGGTTTAGATCAACTAGTCTTTGGAGTCTTGACGTGAAACTCTTATCGGCTTTAACGATGTATTGGAATTCATCCAGTATAATGAGCACCTTTTCTCTTGAAGTTTTAGCGATAAAATCGATTAACTCTGGGATTTCTCCTGAAACAGGCACCCCCATGGTTTGTTTGACGATCTGTGAGAACTCCGCATTTATGTTATCTATAGTTGATTCAATTGCTAGGTAATAAAGGGATTTTTTTCCCTTGGCAAATTCTTTCAATAACCTTGTCTTACCAACTCTTCGGCGACCATAAATAATCACAAGTGAAAAATTATTCTTTTTCCACTCTTCCTCTAGGTAGTTTAGCTCCGCGTCTCTATTGATGAATTTTTTTCGTAACAAGATACGACACCTTTAGTTACGTCGTAATAAATTACGAAAATTACAATAAAATGTTTAACTTTAAGTCAACTAACCTGGATTTCTTGCTACTAGATCTCCTCGACTTCCTTTAGGATTGACATCCACTCATAATCAATGATCCCCTGTATCCTTTCAATTCTTCTAATAATCCTACTGTAGGCTTTTCCCAATGCTCTCAGTTTTACTTTTACAATGAAATCGTATTCCCCTGCAACCGCTGAAACCTGCGATACACCTTTAATTTTCCAAATCTCTTTAAGCGTGGTTTCACCGAATCCTTTAGCTGTCTTTATTAGGATTATTGCTCTAACCTCTGATATAGCTAAAGAGATTATACCCAAGACAACGAACACCATTCCAATGATTCTAATGGATAAAACTATAGGTGTAACCGCGGGAGCTGGGAAAACCTCCGGTGAAATATGGTAGAGAACGTATGATGCTGGGAGACCCATCAAGATTGAAAGTGAGGAAATTGCTTGGGTTACACTGGACTTACCGATACCGAGAGCCCTTATATACGTAACATTTGCCATGAAAGCTAAAAGCATTACCCCTGAGATTGGTAAAAAGAAATCCAGAGACACGCGTATTGATTCCAGTACAGAGTACGGTGCAACAAGGAAACTTATAAGGTAAAAGAATAACGTTGTGAAAATCAAGTTCCACAATCTTATTGTTATTGAATCATTCCTTTTACCCCGAATCCTCTGCTGCCTCAGTTTTCGCTGAGCAAGAACCTGTAAAACCTTCCCAACGTTAATAACTAGCATTACAATTAGAAATTCCTGCAATCTGAACTCCCCATAGGGCGTCAGGGAGGCTAAGAGAGCTCCAAACGTTATTACCGTTAAGGCCTCAACCTCTGCAAATGAGGGAGGATCTTTCTCGACAATAAAGTCTCCGATCATGAGATAGAGTATGACTAATTGTGAAAAAGGGAGAACGGTTGACGGGTCCCTTGAAGAGACCACAACTAAGAAATAACCGGCTGTAGAAATAGCATTACCCAAACCAGCATAAACATGGAAGAGGAATTCTTCTTTTTCTAGAAGTCTGAAACCTTGAAAATTCGGATCAAGTATCTTCGCGGGTTGTTTTTTACCGATGGGAACCATTAAGAATCCAACTAGAATCCAGCTTATAATGGTTCCAACCAAAAAAGAAGCGTTCCCGTAAATCCATGGATCTGTGATCATTAAAGTGCTAATGTATGTGTCAACCGAAACCATTAAAACGGAGAATAATGCTGAGAGGAACCCGAGAAAATAGAATAAAACACGTTTCCTCATGGTTCATCAAACCCTACAAGGAACCAATCTCCTTCTCAACGACATGCGTATTAGTTTTCTCAATACCATCAATCTCGTGTATCTTCTCTGTCAAGTAAAACAGGTCCTCTAAGGTCTCAACCTCAACTCTGACAATAACATCGTATTGGCCAGCAGTAAAGGAAACTACACGCACCCCCTCGATTTCTTTGAGCTTATCAATAACCGATTGTATCCTACCAACAGCAACATTTACTAAAATATAAGCCGCAACAGGCATGACTCAACCACCAAACAAACATTTGAGTTGAATTCCTTGAGATTAAAACAGTAAATGCTTGACCAATTAAAAACAAGAAAAAAGAAGATAAAAAACTAATACTAAAAACAGCCTGACAAAATTTTTAATTGTATCTTTAAATGTTAGCCTGCAGCGCAGAGATATGTGACTATTAGTTTATCAGTAGAAAGAATGAGAATAGGTTAAGAGGAGAAAATTCAATGAAATTATAAAAAAGGTTTTCGAAATTTTAGTCCTCTTTAAGAGTTCTTTTTTCGCCTTTTATATTCTTAATATCGGTTATGTCTTGGACTACCTCAAGTATTCCTTTTAGCTCTCCTTGTTTGTTTTTTACTGGGAGGAAACTTATGTATACTGTGCGACCCATGAAGTTTATCCAAAAGTCCACTCTCTTTTCTCCGTTTTGCAGTTTTTCTATCACTTGGTCTACCAACTCTTCACTCTTCGGTGGGTGACATAGTTTAACTGGTCTTCCCAGAATAGTTTTCGTCCTTGCGAATAATCTCATGTCTTCAGGGTTATTGAAGAACCTTGTTCTTTTCTCCGTGTCGATATAGGTTATTTCGAACGGTAAGCTATTAAATATTGCTTGGATTTCTTCGCTGTTTAAGTAACCGTATTCGAACTCTATATCACCCTCTCTCACTAGTTTGTGGTCATCTGGTTCCGCCATTTCAATTAACTTTAGTGCTTCTCTTGGTAAGTCCTTTTTTTCTTTGGCTTTCATTAGATCTTCTCTTGTTAGCATGTAGGGGTATATTGGCTCTGTTTCTTTTGGTTTCCATTTACCTTTTTGTGGTGGTTCCTTGTAGAATCCAAATTTGTCCATTTCATTGAGTACCGCTAGCCATTCTCCATCACTCATTAGGGAGTACATTGTTGGGTAGAGTATGTTGTGTTCTCTTGAGACGATGTCTCTTATTTCATTCACTACGAAGTTCCCCTCGCTTATCAGCTCATTTGGGAATTCACCGTTACTTGCTTTAGCTAGTATTTTCTCTTTCAGTTTCTTCATTTTCGCGAGGAGCATGTCTTCTTTCATCCAAAGTACTCTGGAAATTGCCGTCACTCCTCTTTTTTCTAGGTATGGGAATATTAAGAATTGGTTTTTCATGTAGTGTTTTTTTAGTCCGACGTACAGTTTGTCTAGGTACTCTAAAATGTCGCTTTTGGCTGTTTTATCTTCGTTTATGACTCTGAACATTACTGCTAGTTTCTCGTTGTCTTTTAGGATTTCTGTGTTTTCCCATATCAGTAACTGTAATGGGTGCCCCTCAGGTAGTTCTCTTAGTTCCTTCTTGGGTATGATTATGTCCTTGACTAATTCGAAGTGGACATCACACATTTTGTATATGTCTCTCCAAGTTATTCCTTCTTTCATTAGGTCTTGTTCAACGAAGGATATTTCTATTGGGTCAATTTTGTCGAATACTGACATTATTTGCTTTTTTAGTTCGTCTACGTTTTCTGTGTCTTTTGCTTTACTGAGAATTTCTTTTAGTATTTGCTTTTTTTCGTCCATTGTTAGGGGTTTCAAGTTTATCAGCCTTTGTTGATGATTTCAAATATTCAAGTATAACACAGTTATATTTTCAATATAAATAGCATATCCAGAATAAAAACCAAGTAGAAAAAACTTAACCAAACACAATCTTAAAGGGATACTTCAAAAACCTTATCCCATCCCTACTAGCCACAAATTCCTTTATCCCATCATACTCGAGTGCCTCATCAACGTTCAAAACTTCTTCTACGCATGATGGATTAGCCTTAAAGTATTCTTTAATCTCATCGCTTGTTTTCATTTTAAATCGCTTCCTCAATTCCTCGTATGCCTCAATTCCCTCTCTCTCGTTGTTGATGTCAAAGAATTTTCTCACATTATCCCAAAACTTATCCTCAATTGATGCAACCGTAAAATATTTTCCATCTTTTGTCTCGTAGACATCATAATACGCCTTATGACCAACACCAATCAAATTACTGAGATTTCCTCCCCCGATAATGTTAGCAAAAGCCAGAATGTTAAAGAACGCTGCCGATTCAACCATCCCTATTATAATCCTAGCACCCGTTCCTTCTCTCTTCGCTTTGAAAATTGACGCAACAGTCGTTAATGCGCAATTTAACCCAGCGGCTAAATCTGATATTGGAACAGGATTCCTCGATGGTTTACCAGCGACCCATTTCATGAGATAGGTTATCCCGCTTAATCCTTGGGCATTCAGATCGTGTATTGGCTTATCAATTTTTTCATCGATATGTCCCCTAATTGAACAGTGAACGATTTCAGGGTTCGCAGATTTAAAAACTTCGTAATCGAGTCCCAGTTTTTTCGCTGTTTTTGCTCTAAAGTTATCAATAACTGCGTCGGCCCCCCGAATTGATTCTAAAAGTCTCTTCTTATCCTCCTCCTTTTTAAGGTTAAGTGTGATTGATTCTTTATCCCTGTTTATTATGTGATGGTATACACTCACCCCCTTGATGAACGGTGGAAAGTATCGAATAGG
>JAGSHR010000005.1 GCA_029855985.1 Candidatus Njordarchaeota archaeon | reverse complement strand
TTATAGCAGATAAGCCCGTTACTATAATTGCGGGTCTCATAGCTGATAACACGTTGGGTATTATTAAGGGGCTTGATAACAAGAAGTTCGTGTTCCCCTACTTGAATAAGTTCACAATTGCGGCTCTAGAGGACAACACAGAATTCAATGTAACGTTAAAGGTCTACAATTTCACCACTGGGAGTTTCGATACATTTTACACAGATTCTGGCACATTGAACGCATAACAAACAAAAGTTTACAAGGAGGACCCAGCGGAGTACCCATTGGTCGTAGCCGTTGACTTATACAAGAATGCATCGTCTAACCCCGTTGACTTTAATGTAACCATCTTTAGGTATATGTATAACCTCACTTCTAGATCATATTATTGGGAAAAATACTACACGTATCTCGGCACGGTTACCCCTGAAGGCACTCCAGGTGTCACTCACAGAAATGATCCAAATGTTGGAAACTGGAACGAAACTACTCTGATGCTTCCAGGTGGCTACTATTATATGGTTAGCTTATATTGGAATGGAACCGATAACTTATGGTTATACCTCTACTGGAAAGGTCAGAATCCTCTCTATGATGGAGACGGTGACGATTATATCACGGTTAGAGGAAGTTCAAGCTTACCAAGTGGTGCAGATGGTCAAGATCACAGGTGGTACTGGTATGTGGCAACTCCAGTTTGTACGGGAGGTTACGCTTACACATATGAGTTAAGGTACGAGGAGTGGGGTATAGCGATCGTTGAGAGCAATAAACCAATAGTTATTACGACGATTCAAACTAACTATGCTCAGGATGTATCAAATGGTCTATCAGGTTATGGTAGTGAATACTTCTTTGGAAAAGAGATAAACTTGGTTGTTCCTGATAGCAATCGTTACTTGAGACTAGCTGCGGTTCTCCCTAATACTCATGTGAGGGTTTTCTTCAATGGAACTAATACAGGGTGGCCAGACGCAACATACAATGATTATGGTCAAGTGTCAACGAAAGTAATCTACTATGGCGCGAATAACTCTGAAATAGTCTTTTACAATACTTCATCATGGATAAACATACCTGCGCCAAGGAATACATTTGTAAGAATAGTTGCTGATAAACCAATAACTGTTAAATTCTCATATGCATGGAGTGGGACATTCTCATGGAATTATGTTTCTGGTAGTAATGTTTACTCTCGTCCCTACACGGACCACTACGTTGCTAGATTCGGCATCGAAGAAATATCTCTCTTCATATTGGATGTGCCACAGTACACGATTAATGTTTCCTCTGTTGTGACGGGTCCACTATACACAAAGTTAAATGTTAGATATGACATTAGGTCATCTATCGTAGTTATGGATACAATTGAGTTCTGGGCAAATGTTTCCTACTTCAAGGTTTCAAGAAAGATCTTTACACCCCAGTACGTGTCTTACGAGGATGAGTTCTCGTTTCTGTCGGGCTTCTTTGTTAGCGATCTACAGGTTGAATCCATTGAAATGAGAGAAGCTCCATATACGAGTGTGTCTGATAGTGCTGGAATTCTTGGTGGAATATTTGGAAATCTCACAGATGGAGTTGTACTGACGTTTAGTGGCTCAACATTTGGTTTAGGCATTGGCTTGTTGGATATGAGTGCTCTGGGTTCGTCAGTGCTTTATGGTGCGTACTATATTGCTCAATATGATCCCTATACGGAAGCTTTGAGTTTTAACTTGTGGGCGGGTAAGAAGCTGTACTTAGCCGGTTCTGAAAGTAACGCATTCGTATTTAACTTTATAGTCACCGCTGGATCGTTCTCTGGTACTATAAGTACTGAAACCGTGAATAATTTGTTATACGAGGAAAACAAAGCGACGGTTGTTAAAGCTGACGTCGAGAGTACATACATTGACATTACAGTTAGGGTTTACGATTACGACTTGAATCCAATGCTTGAGGTGAATGTTACACTTCACAGTGATGCTATGGGTTACGATAAGACTCTCACCACAGATAGAACTGGGACAGTTGTTTTCAGCAAGGTACCCGCATATGATGATTATACACTGAGAATCTACTGGACAAACACATCCGCAATGTATGAGGAGTTCCCAATAGCCGACAGAACTTTTGGCGCTATCAACATACAAGGAGACTCTCTATACGAGTACAAAATCAAAGTTAGAACAATGACCTTCAACATAATGAATGTCGATAACGAACCATTCGATAAGGCAACTGTACATGTCCTAGGAATATACCATTATTATGAAGGGCCATATGAGCGCACAGAAATTGTTGTTAACACAACAAATTACTACACAGATACCCCTAGAGTAGTCCTCTCATGGATGCCATTAGGCAGAACAGACACATCATATGATTTCATGGAGTATAGGTTTAACTTTACTTATAGTAGTGTCTATGGAATCGAAGTGGTCAATTCCACTAGCTTCACTTGGGAGACATCTAACACCACCTATACGTTCAATATAACAATGAGTCTCACAACTCTATACGTGAGGGTCCTTGATAGTACAGGTAACAACACATTACCCGGGGCCACCGTTGTTCTCTACTACGATGCTAGGAACTACACTGGAACAGCTAACCTCTCTGGTATTGCAACATTCACGTATATTCCAACTGGTAGTTACGATGTAAACGGCATATTCTATGGAAAAATGGCATCATCAAATACCAGTGTTACTTTAGCTAACAGAACAATCGTCAACATAACGCTACCTGTAACCTATGGTGAGAAGCCAACTGAGATCGCTCTATCAAGCGAGTATATTGAAGAGTATTGGGGAACACAAGTAACAATCTCGGCGCAATTAATTAATACAGAGGACGGGGTCCCAATAGAGGGCAACATGACTATCTTCATAATTGACAGGTTCAACAACATAATAATACAATCCCAAATGGCGTACACTAATGCAACAGGTTCACCAGTATACACGTACACATTCCTACTAGATTCAAAGTTCAGGGCAGGCGACCGCTACATCATCCAAGTATCTGGCTTCGCGGAAAACTATGCGAAGCCCTCACCACAAAATGCAACCTTGTACGTCAAACCAATCAAAATGGTGGTTAATTATCACTCAAGGATAAATGTTTACTGGGGAAGAACCGCGACAATCATAGTAAACGTGACGCACACAATAGAATTCAACGAGCAACCAATAAGCGGAGCAGAAGTCTCAGCTACAATTACGAGAAACTTCATAACAATTGAATCGTTAACCCTAAGCGAAGACCCAGCAAATTCAGGTTCATATAAAGCTACTGTTAACATTGATGCAAAGTACTCTATAGGATTCTACACAGTAACAGTAACCATAAGCAAATTAGGTTACGAAAACGCAACAGTATCAATCTTATTGAACGTTATGAGAGCACCAAAAATCGCCGTACCAAACACAACCAGTATAACCGTTATCTATGGGCAACCAGTGAAACTCAAGGTAACATACAATAGGACCGATTACACTGTAGAAGGAGTAACCGGAGCCAACGCAACATATAGAATACTCGACACAAGTTACAACCAAATATCACCATCAACAGGGTACTACACGCTAACAGACCTGGGTAACGGTGAGTACACATTAAACTTCAATTCCTCAATGCTAGACATCGGCATATACATCGTAAGAGTAGAACTCTCAACCAACTACCATGAAGCAAAATCAGTGGACGTAACACTAAGAATCTTAGAGATCCCAACAACAGCGATAGCGTCTAAACTAATTGACACAGTTGAATGGGGACAAAACCTAACGGTAACAATACAATACAACAGGACAATAGGATTGACCACAATGGGAATAAAAGCTGATACAGCAACCTATGAAGTCAAGTTAAACCAAACAACAGAACTCAGCGGAAACTTACTTTACCAAGGAAACGGAGTTTACTTGCTAAACTTCAACACAACGTTGATACACGATGGCGTAGGAACATATGTTGTCTACGTAAACCTAGAAAAACAGTATCACCAAGCACAAACAATAATCATTCAGCTCACAGTCACAAGAGTACATGTCAATGCATATGCACAACCAGCAAACATGACTGTAACATGGGGAGAAACCGGTCAATCAACAATAACTTACAATAGGCAAAGAGATAACGAACCAATGCAAGCAGACGCCGTATTAACAACATTAACAGACATAACACACTCCAAAGAGATCAACACAGACGCCATAACAATAACTTACACAAACGAAAAATACATTGTAACAATTGACACCACCAAGCTAAACTCCTCGACGCTCTACAAGCTAACAAGTAACCTCATTAAAGACAAGTATGAACCAGTATCAATAG
>JAGSHR010000236.1 GCA_029855985.1 Candidatus Njordarchaeota archaeon | reverse complement strand
ATTACATGGGGTCTCTACAACTCCTACGTGCCAATATTCCTAGATGAAATAATCATCACGCACAACAGATGGTTCAAACTCCTCTACCCCTGGGAAAACACGTTTATTGGTATAGTAATGGTTCTCGATAATATTGCAGCGATAACGCTTCAACCATACATAGGCGCTCGATCAGATAAAACTTGGACAAAATATGGACGAAGAATGCCCTATTTACTCATTGGGATACCCTTAGCTGCTTTCTTCTTCATTTTCATACCAGTGATAAAAGATTTAATACTATTACTGTTCATAATAACCCTCTTCAACATATCAATGGCACTATACAGGGCCCCAACTGTAGCGTTAATGCCTGATATGGTCCCCTCAAAACACAGAAGCAAAGCGAATGGAGTAATAAACTTTATGGGGGGCGTAGGAGCAATCTACGCTTACATAATAGGAGCCCTCATCTATAAGACACAAGGCCCTGTCGCAGCATTCTTCTATACATCTATATTGATGCTAATTGCTCTGCTAATCATGTATGTTTATATAAAAGAACCAGAAGTTCCACTATCACCTGAAGAAGAAGAGAAAATGGGCATAATAAACGCTTTCAAAGAAGTAATATTTGACGAAGACAAAAGCGGGATATACATGCTACTCGCAATAATGTTTTGGTTCTTCGGTTTTAACATCGTGGAAACATGGTTCACAATTTACGGGAAATACGTTGTAGGGGTAGGTGAAGCTGACGCCGCGATGGCACTAGCAGGATTCATAATATTCTTCGTGTTATTCTCAATACCAGCAGGTTTCATAGCCAACAAGATAGGGAGAAGAAAAACAATAATAATTGGGCTCATAGGGTTAATCATTATAATGTTCCTAGCCACACCAGTTAGAAACCTCTTGTACCTAGCATTACTATTAACCATCGGGGGGATGTTTTGGGCATTCATTAACATAAACAGCATCGTCATCGTGTGGGAAATAGGAGGAGAAAAAAAGCTAGGAGCGTACACGGGGCTCTACTACTTCTTCTCAATGCTAGCTGCCATAGTAAGTCCACCGTTAGCTGGATTGATATTTGATTTGGTCGGTAGAGAAATAATGTTTCCACTTGTAACAACCTATATGATCATAGCCCTAGTTTTCATGTTGGGTGTAAAGAAAGGTGAGTATAGTGGTGGACATTAGGGAGCTCCTACAAAGCAAAAAACCAATAGTTATAGGGCACAGAGGGGCTTTCAGCGAGGCACCAGAAAACACAATGTTAAGCTTCAAAACAGCAGTGGAACTAGGGGCGGACATGATAGAACTCGATGTGAGAATGTGTAAAACTGGGGAGATAGTGGTTATACACGACGCCGAAGTGGACAGAACAAGTGACGGAAGCGGACTAGTAAGAGAAATGACACTGGAAGAATTAAAAGCACTAGATTTTGGAGAAGGAGAAAAAATCCCAACACTAGAGGAAGTACTAGAATTCGCAAAAGACAAAATACCATTAAACATCGAAATAAAAGAACAAGACATAGTGGAAAAAGTAGTAAAACTAGTGGAGAAATACGGAATGGTTAACCAAGTAATAATCTCATCATTTTTCCACAACGCACTACTAGAAGTTAAAAAGTTAAACCCAGCAATAATAACGGCACCCCTATTCATGCACAAACCAGTCAACTCAGCAAACCTAGCAATAGAAACAAGATCTGAAGGATTACACCCCTACTTCGAAGTCATAGACGAAGAACTTATACAACAAGCACACGAAAACAACCTCTTCGTGAACGCGTGGACAGTCGACTACGAAGAAGTCGTAGAAAAACTTGTTAAAATGGGTATAGATGGAATAATAACAAACGACATAGAAATGGTCAAAGACATAATAGAAAGCATGTAAAAACTCTTTTTATTTCTTTTTTAATATTAGCTCTAAGCATTACGTGAAAGACACTTAATATCAATGCAGATCGAAGAAAAATTTGGAAAGAGTTTTTTTATCCCTCAACTTTAATTTCTTTTTCACTTTTCCACAAACCGTGAATATTACAGAAGGATATAGCGATTAACTTCCCTGGTTTTTCTGTCTTAAATACAAACAAAGCATAAGGCTCTGTGTAAATTGTGCTAGTGTTTGGTCCCTTAACAGATTCTCCGTGTGCCGTAAAATCAGCTCTACCAATTACGTAGGGATACTGTTCACCCTCTGGCCAAAATAGCAACTCTATGTACTTAATATGATGCTCAGTTGTGTTGGGATGCGGTATTTCTTTTCCAACAGAGACTTCAACTTTTACAAGTTCACCTTTTTTAACGACGTCAGGTGCCTCAATTACAGGCACATGTTTCTCAGTTTTCCAATCGTCAGAACGGAACAAGTCCATAAAGTTTCACCAGAATTTAATTTTTATTAATTTTTAATAGGTTTTCAAAATAGAAACAAAACTTTCAGAGAATAAAATGTTTATACCAAAAATACGGTAGAGGAATCGAAGAATAAAATATTAAAAGAGATATGATTTTATAGGCTCTTGTGGCAGAACCACCAATCATAACAATCGTATTCTTGTGGCCTCTTAGCTGCTTCTTCAACAGTGCTTGCAGGAGGTATGATTACTCTATCCTTGATCAATTCGTTCTCAGGCCAATTGGCTGGAGTAGCAACGCCATTCTTGTCTGATGTTTGAAGTGCTTTCACTGCTCTAAGGATTTCATCCATATTCCTTCCGATTTCTTGTGGGTAGTAGAGGATTAGTCTTATTATGCCTTTGTCGTCAACAATAAATACTGCTCTCACCGTGTTTGTGCCTTTACCAGGGTGAACCATTCCCAATTTCTTTGCTACTTCACCCATGTCATCAGCTATTATTGGGAATTTGATTTCAACGCCTAATTTCTCCTTGATCCACTCTGTCCACTTTATGTGAGAGAATACTTGGTCGATTGATAATCCAATTAACTCGGTGTTTAGCTTCTTAAATTCTTCGTATCTTTTTTGGAATGCAACGAATTCAGTGGTACATACTGGAGTAAAGTCAGCTGGATGGCTAAACAGTACAAACCATTTGCCAGCGAAATGATCGGGGAGTTTTATTACGCCATGTGTGGTTTTTACTTCCATTTCTGGGAATTTGTCCCCTATCAATGGGAACTTATATGTTTCATCAGTCATTTTTTTCACCATCGAATTTTTTTGTTCACTAATTAGAAATATTAGTTTGATATTTAAAGTTTATTTTTCGTTTTTCGAAACAAGATAACTTGTTTAAATCCATCTCAAACATAAAATATTTCTAATAACTAGCTCTTGGTGAGTTCCCATGACTCTTGATTTCTCACTAGTGAAGAAATCGTTTGAGGACGAAATTATCGCAAAAGAAGTCTATAAATTTTTAACGAATAGAGTTGAAGAGGAGTTCAAAAATGACTTTATTAAGTTATCCAAGATGGAGGAAAGACATGCCGAGATTTGGCGTCAATTTGCTGAAGAGAAATTCAACAAGAAATTGAAGGTTGGATTAAAACTAAAGTTGAAAATTTTCCTTTACAAGTTGGCTAGCGTCATTTTGCCATTAGTCTTCATAATTAATTACTTAGAGTTAGGCGAGAAACTTGCAGCTGATGAGTACGTTAAAATGATGAAAGCGTTAGAGGGTGATGAAAAGGCTGTGAGCACTGTTAAAGGGATAATAGTCGATGAGTTAATGCACGAGCATGTATTGTTAAACATGATCATAGAGGCAAAATCTGATATCTCAAGGGTAAAGGATGCCATATACGGCATGACTGACTCTCTAGTTGAAATCTTAGCACTAGTGATAGGGTTAGCAAGTGTAATAAATGATCCATTAACAATAGGTTTAGCAGGTTTAATTGCAGCAGTTGGCGGTACATTCTCCATGACAGCAGGAGCTTATCTCTCAACAAAAAGCCAAAAGGACTTATACGAAGGTTCTCTGCGCGATTTAGAGATTAAAGAGATGATTGATCCTTCATTCCTCGAAAGGGATCTCAAGAGCGCTCTCATAGAAAAAGGACTAGAAGAGAAGGACGCTGAAGAACTCGTAAATATAATAAAGCAGAATCCAACTGCACTGAGAGAACTTACGAAGCATTTGGCGATAGAGGAAGAGCCTGACGATCCATCTACTGCAGCAAAAACAACTGGTATTTATTACGTATTGGGAGCTTTACCTGCCATATTACCTTTCTTCGTTGGATCTCTGTTCCCTATATCAACAATAGAGATCGCCATAATTGCGGTGATCCTATCAGCTGTAGTGTCATTCCTCGCTGGTGCATTCACCTCAATACTCTCAGGCTTAAGTGTAAAGAAAGAAGCAATTCAAAACATGATAATTGTCATTGGAGCTTCATTAGCAACGTATACTATTGGAACAATAGCAAAGTTGTTGCTTGGAATCAGCGTTTAAATCAGTCAGATAATTTATTTCCTCTAACCTTAGTTAGGTTTTCTTTTTTTTGAGACTCTTCATATTAAATTATTCATTTTTATTTATGTTATGGGCAGTAGCTCACAGATCTACGGTGGTTTATTTCAATGAAGAAAGCTTGGAAGATATTGATTTTATTTGGGTTGGTTAGCTTATTAGCGGATACCACTTATGAGGGAGCGAGAAGCATAATACCTAGCTTCCTTTACTATTTGGGTGCGACAGCTACGTTAACTGGGTTAATTCTAGGAGTGGCGGAGTTCATAGCTTATGTTATGAGATTACCTGCAGGATACATATCGGATAAGGCTGGGGACTATTGGACTCTCACTATAGCGGGCTATATAATAAACCTTTTCGCCGTTCCATTATTGGCTCTCGCTAACTCTTGGCAAATAGCTTTAATGTTGCTTGTGGTGGAAAGATTTGGAAAAGCCATCAGGACTCCAGCTAGAGAAGTACTTTTGAGTGGTCTCAAGAGGGATATTCCAACGGGTAAGATTTTTGGTTTTCATGAGTTCATGGATCAATTAGGGGCAATGTTGGGTCCCCTAATAGCTTTTTTAATATTGTGGATTGACAAATTCGATTACAGGACTATATTCATGGTATTCGCGATTCCAGCATTGCTAGCCCTATTTTCTCTACTACTAGCATACAGGTTCTATGACCCAGCTTTTCTAGAGTATAGCAAAAAAACTGGTGACTCGGGTAATGAGGGTGAGCTCAATAAGAGGTATTGGGTATACGTGTTATCCACGTTCTTAGCGATAGTCGGGTTATTACCATATTCCATCGTATTATATGTTGCTGACAAACAAGTGATTTTCGCAGACTGGTTTATCCCAGTAATCTACTTCATAATAATGGGTGTTGACGGCATCATAGCATTGATAGCTGGATACGCTTATGAAAAAGTAGGTTTAATAATCAATGTTTTAATACCAATTGCCGGCATGATCATACCATTTTTCTTCATTAAATTCACAAGTTTAAGTTTCATGGTAGTCTCAATTCTTCTCGGTGTTGCGCTAGGAACCTTTGAAAGTGTCACAAGGGGAGCAATAACAGATATAGTAAAAATTAGCAAGAGAGGTCTCGGTTATGGTGCATTTTACACCTCAATAGGAATAGCATTTACCATCAGTGGTTACGTTTACGGATACCTTTACGATATGAGCCTTTACAATCTTACAATCATCTATGGTATAGCCTTAGAGATCATAGCATTACTCTTATTTTATTATACACACAGACTTTCTAGGCCAAGATCCTAAGCTTAGTGTCACCTCAACTTTTCTAATTCTTTTTCTCCCCACATCTTAGGTATAAAACTTAAATAAGGTGGAGCCTTGAACACTTGTTATGTAACTGAAAGAGAAATCGCAAGGTGAATTAAAGTGAAAAAAGTTATCAAGAGCAATCAAATTGAAAACGCGATTAACATTTTCCATGAAAAGTTTTACCCAGAAGCAATAGTAGAATTCGTTGGGAGTAGCGAGGAAGCCAAGCTAGCTTTCATATTTACTGGCCACATGTGTTTAACATGTGGTGTTGAAGATTACTTTGAGGACTTTAGGGTCATACTAAGTGAGGCACTAGGAGAGGAATATGTCAAAGTTAAACAAGTTCCACTAGATGAGGAACACACCGCGTGGTTAATCATCTACGCACCCAGAGAAATCGCGAAAAGTTTTAACTACAAAGTAAAGTATTTGGTGATCGATCCAAATAAAAATAGAGAAGAAGTTGTGACACCAGAAGTATGAATTTTTTCCTATGATGTTAAAACATCTAATATAACATCAGCGTTTTTGAAATAATTACTCAACAATTCCCACTCATCTGGTTGGTGTTCAGTGCCACTCCCAATGTGCCAAACAACAGAAGGAACGCCAATTTTTCTTAGTATTCCAGCAAATGTTCCTCCACCAATACCCATCAACTTTGGTTCTCTACCAAGAACCTTCCTAATAGAGTTAGACAATTTTACTACAATCCAGTCATTTGGGTCGACTCTCGAGGCCTCTTCTCTCATAACAACTTCTACTTCTGCATTGTACTTCCCAGCAGTTTCTCTTATGGTTTCTAATACCTCTTCTAAGTCATGTTGAGGTAATACCCTGCAGTCCCAGTAGTGCACGTCTTCCCCTGGAATAATGTTAATCGAATCAGTGTTCTTTTCCTTCATTGTAGGCTCGAAGGTTGAAACCGGAGGATCAAACAACTCGTCAGATTCACTGAACTTTTCGTGAAGAGTCTCGTATAATTCAATGGCCATTCTCATTGATTTTAAGAATGCGTTATCTCCCTTATGAGGCGTTGAACCATGCGTTTGCTTACCTTTGGTGGTGAACTTTAACCAGAGTATACCTTTTTCAGCGATTTCGACCATCGTTCCCTCCTCGTTGCCTGCATCAGGAATTAGAGCGCGATCACCCTCTTTGAATACCCCCTCATTTACCAAGTGTTTTAACCCATAAGTGCTCCCAGCTTCCTCATCAGCGACAAACCCAACTTTCAACTTGTATTTTAACTCGATTCTTTTATCAACAATCCTTTTAAGTACTATTAAGGCTGCCATGATGCCAATTCCATTATCATTGACGCCTCTCCCATAAACCTTGTCTCCTTCGATAGTTAACTTAAAGGGGTCTTTGGTCCAACCAGAACCCGGGGAAACAGTATCTATGTGTGCAATCAACCAAATTGTTTTTCCTTCACCCACTTCTGTTACGATGCTAGGTCTAACAATTCCTTTCTCATCGACCACTTCGTATCTCTTCGTTTTTAGGCCCATATCTTCAAGGAGGCTTTGAATGTAATCGGCTCTTTCTTTCTCTCCAGGACCTCCATGCGCAGGGTTAACAGCGTTTCTGGAAATGATTTCCTTTAAAACTTTGATTACCCATTCTCTCATGCTTATCGCCACATAGAATTAGACTAGTCATCTAAAACAATAAAAAAGCAATAATATAAACATGATAATAGCGGTAGAGGCTATCTATCAAATGAGTTTTCTGGAGAGTTTTGATAATGGGTTTATACGAAGAAATCGACGGGTTTTTTAATCCAAAAACAGTCGCACTAATCGGTGCATCAACCAAACCCGGGAAAATCGGTTACGTTATATTAGAGAACCTACTTGATTTCCCAGGCAAAGTATACCCCATACACCCAAAAGCACAAGAGATCCATGGGTTAAAATGTTACCACAGCGTAGACGATATTCCCGAAAAAATAGATTTAGCGATCATTGCTATACGTTCAACAGATGTACCAGAAACAATAAGAAAACTCGCGGACAAGGGAACAAAAAACGTTGTCATCATAAGCGGGGGCTTCAAGGAACTTGGCGGAGAATTCGAAGACATCGAAGCACAAATAACAAGAATAGCGAAAGAGAAAGGCGTTAGGATCATCGGACCAAACTGCATAGGTATATTTGACCCAAGAACAAACATACGGTCATTCTTCCAACCTAGAAGTAGGATGTTGTTACCAAAACCAGGAAGTGTTTCAATTCTAACACAGAGTGGGACTTACGGGATAATTCTACTAGAATGGTCGGCCATGGACCATCTTGGTGTCAGTAAATTTGTGAGCTACGGAAACAAAGCGGATGTAGATGAAGCGGATTTACTATTGTACTTGAAAGATGAACCGAACACAAAGGTTATAGGAATATACCTTGAGGGCTTAAAGGATGGAAGAAAGTTCTATGAAGCCGCAAAAGAGGTAACTAAAACGAAGCCAGTTGTTGTATTGAGGGGTGGCAATACAGAGAAAGCGAAAAAAGCAGTTAAAAGTCACACAGGTTTCCTTGGTGGTGGAGGAAGAATATATAAGGATGTATTCAAACAGGCGGGCATAATACTGGCAAGAAACCTTGAAGATCTATACGACATAATTAAAGCCCTCGCAAAGCAACCACCAGCACGGGGAAACAGAATTGCCATGATGAGTAATGGAGCAGGACTAATGGTTCAAGCAGTAGATGCTATAGAATATGAGGGAATGGAGTTAGCGGAATTCACGGAGGAGACAATAAAAAAGTTAAAGGAGAGACTCCCATCGTATGCAATAATAAGCAACCCACTTGATTTAACGGGTAGTGCCACAGACGATGACTACTATAATGCAATAGATATAGTCCTGGACGACCCAAATACCGACATAATCCTCGTTTTCTTCGTGCACCAGGATTCACCCGTAACACCATCAATCATAGATAAACTTGCGGAATTAAACAAGAAAGCAAGAGAAAAAGGAAAACCCATCCTCGTGGGAGCCTCAGGAGGCCCATATACTTTGGAGCTCAACAGGAGAACAGAGCAAATTGGAATACCAACATATCCAATATCGGAGAGAATCGTCAGAGCAGCTTGGGCTTTGTATCACTGGGGACAAAGAAAACTTCAAGGGAATCCCCAATAAGTGAACCTGCCACCTAAAATATTTTTTGCGAAGTGTGTTTTATACTGTGTTTTGGGATGAGATTTTATTGGTAAGTTACTAAAATTCATATAGATTTGTGTTTGGGTGTTACATGTTGGTTAAACAAAATTCGCGCTTAGTTTTAATAGTTTCTGCATTATCATTTTTTGTGTTCTTTATCCCTGCGTACGTGAATTCAATCGTTTTTAATCCATTTTTCTTAACAATAGCATTGTTAGTTGCGAGGT
>JAGSHR010000122.1 GCA_029855985.1 Candidatus Njordarchaeota archaeon | reverse complement strand
GTAACGATTTCGTCAAGGTGTGCAACGTGGTAAAATGGGCATACGAGATGAAATATTGCCCCATGTGTAGGAATGAACTAGTTGTTGAGACCTTAGATGAGAAACCAAGACTTGTTTGCAAGAATTGTGGTTTCGTTTTCTGGAATAACCCTATACCCGTTGTAGCCGCTATCGTGCCCTATAATGGGAGAATCGTATTGGTAAAAAGTTCCATACGTAAAACATGGGGCTTACCGGCTGGTCACATAGAAGAGGGAGATACGGCTGAGGAAAGAGTTATATACGAGGTTTACGAAGAAACAGGTTTGAAAGCTGAGATCACAGAGTTTCTGGGCACATGGAAATCAGACACAAAGAACATTTTACTGTTAATGTACTCGGTGAGGGTTAAAGGAGGGCATCTGAGACCTGGAGGTGACGTTGAGGAAGTTAAACTTTTCACTTACAGTGAAGCCTTGAAAGTACTCAAAGGTAAGACCGGTTACTACGCTGTACAGAAATGGTTAAATAAAAATAAGTAGAGTTCACCCAAGGTTTTCGAGGTTTTTGATTAATCTATAGTACCCCTCTATTATGGTTAGCAGATCTTCTTTCCAAATCCTCTCATCAATTCCATGTATCCTCTCTATTTCTAAGGGTTTTTTGGTAGTTAGGAAATGGTACACTGGGATCCCTAGCTGTCTAACCCAAGCAGAGTCACTTGTACCCGTCTGTATAATTGGTAAGGGCTCGTAGCCCATTTCTCGAACTGTTTTCACGATTGATTTATAGAGCGGATTTTGTATTTTTGAGTAAGTGGATGGAGTCGCCGCGACAGTCTTCACGGTATACTTTGCATTTCTTGGTATGTATTTTGCTATGATATCTAAGAGGTCCTGTTGAGATTGCTCTGGGAAACATCTTACATCCAATGTTACCTTAGCTTCCTCTGGTAGAACATTGTCTTTTATGCCACCGTGAAACATTGTTTTCGCAAACGTTATATGAGTTAACGCGTGGAGGAACCTTGCTGTATCAGGTGAATCTCTGAGTAATCGTTTTAACACGAACTTGCTTAGAAGTTTACTTGAGAACAGGAATCTTTTGGCTCCGAGAACTTCTTTGAACATTATTTTCACAGGTTCTGATTTATAAAATAAGCCAATCGGCAACTTAGATAAGAATTCACTTGCACTCTCTATTGGGTTGTTAACCCCAAAGGGTCTGCTACCGTGCCCCATCTCTCCCTTAAACGTTAATTCAAAGGTGTAAGCTCCCTTTTCACCAAACACAATAACCTGTCGAAGTTCCCCGTTGAATTCAGTTAATCCACCAAGTTCACCGATTGCTCCGTTAACGTCCTTGAATACGTCTCTCCTCTCTTTAACAAGATATCTGACACCGTGGTTTGGGTTTTGTGTTTCTTCATCTGCAGCTATTAACAGTTTAACTCTACCCTTGAAGTCAAAGTTTAAACGTGACAATAGAACAGCTAGGTAAACCATCGCGGCTACTTGTCCCTTATCATCTATGGCTCCCCTACCATAAATATACCCGTCTTTTTCCACTCCCTCGTAGGGATCGACGCTCCAATTGCCTTCAACTGGAACCACGTCGCTATGCCCTATGATCATCAATGTGTAACCTTCTCCCTTTTTTCCTTTTAGGTCGATGATTAGGTTTCCTCTTCCCTCAGCGCTCTCAATGATCTCGTAAGTGGTTATATCGTTTGCTTCTAGTACTTCGATTATTTTATGTGCAACTTCTGTCTCTTTTTCACCTGTAGATTTCACCCTAATAATATTTTTCAATAGTTCCGCGACTTCATTTAAATCAATGATGTCTTCAATGATGGTGTTCAAAAGGAGTCGCCTCCAAGCCTTTGATCAGTAGAAAGTTTAGTAACATGAATACGAGCGGGAACATTGGAATTGGGGTTATCGGCGTTAATGTGTTAATGTAAAAGATGTCGAAGACATTTGATAAACCGTATAATAATGAAGTGTAGAACACCGGGTAAGAAGATATCTCGCCAGCCTTGTCATTTACTATTCCATATATAGGCCACGGGAGGGATGCAACATAGGAAACAGTCAATTCTAGGAGAAATGGAACCTCGAACATGGAACCAATAAAGCCAAGAACCGTGAAAACGATCGCGGAAACTGGTATGAATTTCTTAATGTACCATTCTCTCCCCAGAAACTGGGATATAAACGTGAAAACTAGGGTTAACAGTATTATCTCTATAAGAACGATTCTAGCCTCCCAGATCTTAGTTGAGATATCGAAGACGCCGGACCCCCAACTTGTCACAATGAACACTATAACGTAAAATTTAGCGTTCTTCTTGAAGTGACGCCAAACTTCCCCAAGCGAGCCTTCCTCCTTAAATCTAAGCTTAGTGAATGATACTGCGGAGACAAGAGAAGCAGTAACCACTATGACCCTCAAAACTGTGAACATTGTGTCAACCGATAAATAAGTTGGAGTCATCATGGTTAAAACAACTGTTAAGAGAAACCCAGTCGTTCTTGTTGCGAACCCAATTCCGGTCCAGAAATCGGGATTAACACCATTACCCGTTAGAGTTGTTAGCCAACCGTCGGCACTAACATCCATTAATCCTAGTGCGAAACCGCCTAGAACAGCTACCCATAACGGAAAGTTTTCTGAGGGGACAACCATGAAAAATGCCGCTAGAGCGAAAGCAAAGATGGATGCTAACCAGTTGAATTTGTCTATGAGTATTGAGTATATGGGCTTAATGGACCAAGTTAATAGAAACAAAGATGCAAGTAGAATGTATTCTTGATCTGACATGAAAAACGCGTAGTAAGATAAAAAGAGGCCTAGAAGTATCCCTTGGACAAAGTATGTTGAAGTGTATCCTAACTTAAACAATTTCATTCACCGATATTGTTAATCATAATGATGTGAATTATTGGGGTTTTCGCTGTGGTCTCGTGTTGGTACGTATAATAATCAATGCTTTATGAGATAAAATGATTTTGTCTGCATGATTTTCAGAGCGGAGCTTTTTACAGCCTCGATTTTCCAGAGTTGAACTATATAACTTAGAATAAATCTATATTTGATTCGCTTCATATATATGATAAGCCCAGCGAGTTGAAGCTCAATAAAACATGGGCAAAATAGACGTAAGCGTGAATGGTGATCATGCAATGAAAAAAATCGAAGATTTGCAGATAATTTTAGGCGGTCCACAAGGTTCGGGTTTAGAGACAACTGCTCAAGTACTAACATATGCTCTATCCTATCTTGGATACGGGATTTTATCGGATAGAGAGTATTTCTCAAACATCAAGGGTAAGCACAGCTATATTCACACAAGGGTATCATCAAAGGAGTTCCCAAAATCTTTATCGCTCCCTGTGGATATAGTTGGTGGGCTTGACGCAGAAACAGTATTCACTCACTTTGATGAAGTGAGAAACGGGGGATTCCTGATAGTCGACAAAAAGGCATTAAACACTTCATTAATGATGATTCCAAGCATGGAAAAAGAATTGAAGAACAGACTTTTAAAGAAAGCGAGGGAACTTGGAATAAGTGATAAATTAGCTGATTTCGTGGAGCACGTTAAAAAAACTAAAAACGTGACTGTCATTTACTTAGATTCCAACGAAATACTAGCTGACGCCAGGAAAAAACTCGGTTTAACAAGTGGTGAAGCAAACAGATACGTAAGCTCAGTACTTATGGGGGCCGTGATAGCGCTAATTGGTACTCCAATGGAGGCAGTAGTGTTCGGTTTGGAGCGTAGATTCAAAGGAAAACAAAAAATAATTGAGAACAATAGGGAAATAATCCAAATGGTTATTGACAAGCTAGAAAGCGAAGTTAAAAATGCATTCACCCTAGCCAAACCTAACCTAAACAAAAGTGAGTTAATGGTTGTATCGGGAAACGACATAACCGCAATAGGCAAAATTGTTGGAGGACTAAGATTCCAAAGCTATTACCCAATAACACCAGCTGCAGACGAGAGCTTTTATATAGAGGAAAAAGAATGGTTAAAAACAAGCGAAAAAGACATTGGTAGCATAGTCGTATTTCAAACCGAAGATGAAATAGCAGCTATAACTTCAGCAATAGGTGCAGCTCTAGCGGGAGCCAGAAGCGCGACAGCAACAAGCGGGCCAGGTTTCAGTTTAATGGCTGAAGCACTGGGTTGGGCAGGTATAAACGAGGTTCCAGTCGTTATCACGTACTACCAGAGGGGTGGGCCAAGCACCGGATTGCCAACGCGAGGAGGACAAAGTGACCTACTGTTTTCTCTATTTGCATCACACGGCGAATTCCCAAGAATAGTCATCGCTTCTGGAGATCACATGGAGGCATTCCACGACGCTATTGATGCGTTCAATTACGCTGAGAGGTACCAATTACCCGTGATTCACCTTTTAGATAAATTCCTAGCGAACTCTTTTGTAAACATGCCTGTACCCGAGGTAGATAAACTAGAGATTGATAGGGGTTACTTAACAGAGGGTGGACCTAACTACAAGAGATTCGATTTATCAAATCCTATATCACCGCGGGCGTTTCTTGGTTCAAATGCAATCATGTGGTACACTGGCGATGAACACGATGAGTTCGGTCACATATCGGAGGATCCCGAGAATAGAGTAAAAATGTTTGACAAGAGAATGAAGAAACTTGAAATAGCGGATAGAGAGATACCACTAGAGAAAAGAGCTATTTATTATGGCGACAGTGAAGCCGACGTTTTGCTTGTCGGGTGGGGTTACACGAAGGGACCAGCGCTAGATGCAATAGAGCTACTAAGTAGTGAAGGCATAAAAGCGGGGTATCTGCACGTTAAAATGTTTGTACCCTTCCCAGTTAAACTCGTTCAAAATGTTATTAACAAGTTTGATTTAGATAAGGTTATCGCCGTGGAGCATAGTTATGAGGCTCAAGTGGCCAAAATCATCAACATGAATCTAGGAACAAAGATTAGTAGGGAGATTGTGAAGTATACTGGGCGTCCAATTTACTCTCACGAAGTTATTAGAGGAGTGAAGAAAATATTAGATGGTGAAAGAAGGGTGGTGTTGAAGGATGGCGCGTGACCCCAATGCATATAAAACGGATGTATGGGTTGACTGGTGCCCGGGTTGCGGTGATTATGGTATCCTCACAGGCCTAACAAGGGCACTATCAAAACTAGATTTAGACCCTAGAAAAACAGTGTTAGTATCGGGAATCGGGTGTTCGGGGAAAACACCGCACTTTATAAACGTAAATGGTGTTCACACTCTTCATGGGAGAGCCATACCATTCGCTACGGGTATAAAAATAGCAAACCCTGAGTTAACGGTGATCGTTAGCGCTGGTGATGGTGATCTACTGGGGATAGGTGCCGGGCACTTCGTCGCTGTTGGAAGAAGAAACGTTGATATCACGATAATCATGCACGATAACGGTGTATACGGTTTAACCAAGGGACAAGCGGCCCCCACTTTAGCCAGAGACGTAAAAACAAAATCACTCTTAAAACCAAACATTCAAGACGCTGTTAACCCTATTGCGCTGGCTTTAACATCCGGTTTCACATTCGTCGCAAGAGCATACGCGATGGACCCAACCCATCTTGCAACAATAATAGAAAGAGCGATAAAGCATAAGGGCACGGCCTTCATAGACGTTCTACAACCGTGCGTAACCTACAATAACATACACACAATCCACTACTACAAAGACAAAATCTACAAATTAGACGAGCAGGAAAACTGGAATCCAAGAGTAGAAAATCCTGATGAGAGGGAAGTTGAAGAGAAACTCATGCAGGCAATGATTAAAGCTCTAGAATGGGGGGATAAAATACCAATAGGAGTATTCTACGAGAACCCACATGTACCCACATATGAAGAGAGGATATCAAGTCGTATACCTTCATATTTCAGTTATCCTCCAGGAAAACAAAAAGTAAGTCGAGAGAGCAAAGCACCAGCAATAGATTTAAAGAGTTTTAGAGAGATTTTTAGCGAAAAGATCGTCAAAACCAAGGTTTAGGTTTTCAGCAAAACTTTATTTAATTTTTTCCTATTTTTTAGCGTTCCATAGCGCACGTTTTTATTCTCTTTAACACCTCGATTGCGTGTTCGTGAAAGTTTTTCTCGAGCGTTTTTATCCTATACTCTGCTAATAATTGGAGAGCCGGGTCCTTGCTTAGATACAAGCCAAGCACTAAGTTTAACGTAGCAAAGAATTTTTCTGGATGATCAATTGGGTAGCGTGAAGCTATTGCATCAATGTTCATCGTTATTTTGTTGAGTATAGTTCGCTTAACGGATGTTACTCTGATTAGGGTTGCATAGTATTGTAGAACATATAATATTCTTTGGTAATAATACCAATAGAAGTCCCTAGAGTAATCTATAATTTTTTCTAATCTTTTGTCAAAGAATTGCTCAAGGTTCTCTAGTGGGGAAAGAGAGCATTGATTCCTCATTTGCATGAATACCGTAAACATGAACACGTATCGAATGATACTGGCTGCTAGGTTTAAGAGTGTCAATCTCCCAGCGAAATAGAAATGATACGTTTTTGGAAGATAATGCAACACAAGTTCTTCCAAATGCTTTACATCAAATCTTTTTCCGAGATCTCTGTCGTAGCAGCCGTAAATAAAGGGAATCCAATCTGCAAATTCAGTTACAAAGCTATTCTTAAGGTATAAAGATGTTTCGAATTCCCTTATATTCCTCAAAATGTTAAATGTTAGTTCTAGATTCTCGTGTAGGATTGTCTCTAGGTCTTCAATCTCCAGCGGAAATGCTCGAAAGAGATTTCTAAGTAGCGCAAGTAGGGTCTTCGCGATTATTAACCTTAAAACCGGGTCATTGGTTTCCTTGAAATCCAACCTAATCTCAGAGAGTTCTCTAATAAAGGTATCATAAGTCTCAATTTTTTCAAGATAATATTTAAAGTATTTCAGATAATAATACACGTGTTTTGATAGCAACTTAACATCATCCAAGATAGTTTTCAGATTTTCATAGGAGATATGATGAGTGCTCATAACAGATAGGAGCCAGACCTTCCCCTCGATATCACCCTTTGTTATTTTTCTTAGGATCTCTCTGGAATTAATTGCAAGTACTTCAGCAAACTTTAAGTACTCTTCTCCTTCGTAATATAGTCCAATTTTGCGTACAAGTATCTCTCTTAGTATCCTATTATTGATGAATCGGGCTATTTCCATTAATTGGTTCAAACTGACGCTCTCGTGGAAGGCTTCATGTTCTCTTAAGAGTAATTGATAATTGATGAATGCGGCAACCGCGAGGTCTGAGTGCACATTCTTAAAAGTCCAATTATCCATATCTACTTTTTTTGGAAGCTTAAACGAGAGCAAATCATCTAGTATTGTTTCAAAATGTTTTTTTGTACCGTGTGGCTTTTGTCTAGCAAAGATCTCCTCTGGGTTATGTAACGTATATGATTTGTCTTTCTTGTGGAATGTGATCTTGTACTTCTTTGGACAAATCTCCTCGTTTAAGAACCCCATAACCATCTTATACAAATCATGCAGAATCTTTATTGACGGGGGATGAACCTCAATTATCTCCAAAATTTTTTTCCAAAGTTTTTCTTCATCGTCTTCAGTTAGAACTACATCTTCGCCAACATCAAGTTTAGTTATCAGGTGCAAGATTTTTTTCGCAATGTCAAAGTTCACTTCATCTTCCAAGTCGTCTATTACACAAACGAGGTACTTATCGTTTTTTGCAATGTATAAATAGAAAGAGTTAAGAGTAATCTTCTTTAGGTCTGTCTTTAAGGCTTCGCTGGCGAAATTTATCATGGCTGTGATTATAGATGAAACAAGTAATTCTTTATCTTTTTGTTCAAATTTGAATATTGGTGCAATTTCTCTTATTAATATGGGGACTCCGCCACTGGTGGCGATAATAACGCCCAAGGCCATATATTTACACCTATTGGATGAATTTAGCTGTTGTTGAAGTTTTTAAACACAATATACATTTCTTTTGGTATAAGAATATACATTTCTTCCAAATTTTTAGTTGTATTAATAATATTAAGAGATGCTACATATTAAAAATTTGACATATTTAGAGTCAATTGAAAATTTTTTAATTTTAAAAAACAAAGTTTGCCTAGAATATAGGTT
>JAGSHR010000027.1 GCA_029855985.1 Candidatus Njordarchaeota archaeon | reverse complement strand
TATACGATCTTTTTACGCCGTTTTCTAGTAGATGATGATACTAAGAACATAAACGCGGTATTAAGATAGTTTTCTAGCTTTGCTCCGGTCAATTTTTTGGTTAAAACCCTTTTCTCAATATTTGAAAAGAGAAATTCTTCAACATGTTTTATAATGTCATAGTATTTTAGCCCGATAGCTGTTAAGAAGTAATACCCGTTGCTGTCTTGTTCTATTAGCCCATATTCTCTAAGCCTTTTAAGATGGAATACTAAAGCCTCGGAGCTTATTTTTAGCTGTGTCTGTATTTCTTTAAAAAACAGTTTGTTCTCTTTTCCCAGGATCTCAATTATCTTAACTCTTTTTGGATTTGAAAGGATCTTAAACACATTGGTCTTGGCGTCGTCCATAATCAAGCGATTAGTATATAGGCTTAGCCCTGCATTAATAGGTATCAGTGTTTACCGATAGTTAATGCATAGAAATATTGTCGGGGACAATTGTATGATCGCGGTATTCTATGGTTATTAAGTATTATTTGTAAGTGATTTTTTAAAGACACGGGTCAACGCTAATTCCTAACCATGAGGTCCAAGGCAGTTTATCGCAACTACGATGAGTTCAGGCTCTTAATAATACGCACTTTGTGCGAAATGGTAACAAAAACCAAGGGAAACATGCTTACATTCAATTCTAAGAAAATAGCGATACTTGCGGGAATAGACACTCACCCGGTTATACTTACTTTGATTAAAGATGTCCTTGAAGGCCTACGAAGGAGGGGGCTAATAAAGATCATGGGTAGGTCTAGGCATGGAACTAAATATATGATAGATAAGAAGAGTCCTTTATGGATTTTAGCGAAAAATGGTGTAGAGATAACTAACGAGACACTGATGAACATAGAGTATGTTTTAGCCGAAGTTAGGAGAAATGGCTAACAGAAGCGTAAACATTATGAATCTTTTTTGAAAAGTTACAAGGGGCTATATGGAGAAGGTTATTAGGACGATCTTAAATTTTGTCGAATTTGAAGACCTGAGTCCGCCGTTATTGGGTAGGGTGATTTTTATAGACGGATATGAGGAGAGAAAGGGTTGGATAAAGGTCTATGAAGGGGTATACATTAATTTAGAGTCCGAAAGTTTAGCTATTGAGAAAGGGTCATATGATATCACGGTATTCAGGCTACTTGTAGGAGTTTTTGCTCTCGCATTGTATAACACTTATAGCGTTGTTAACCCTGAACTTGCTGTAAAGTATGCTAGAAAGTATTTTTTTAAGACGCTGGTTAGTTCTCTTTGAACAATGATCGTAATTTATGAGAGGCCATTGTTGCTGTTAACTACAGTTCCAGGACTAGAGTTTGCGGTCCTAGATGAGTTAAAACGCTATAAGGGTTGTTTTAGTGGTGGCATTGTTAAGTGGCTTAGGGGTCGTATATATCTATTTTTAGAAGATACAGGTTGTTTGGGGTCAATTGTTCACGAAGCGAGAACGGTGGAAAACGTCAGAGTTTTATTCTGCGCGTTCGACTTTATGGAAGAATCTAAGAAGTGTATAGAAGATGTGTTTTCTGGCTTTTGCTCTGAAGGAATGAGCTTTTCGGTTAGAGTAGAACGGCTTACAAAAGAAATCGATAAAACCTCTGTAGAGTTAGCCTCCGAAATTGGAGCATATATTCAGGATTCTCTCGATCTACCGGTTTCTCTGGATTTTCCAGATATTCCATTTTATGTAGAGTATGAGGCGGGGATATATAGAATGGGTATTGAAATTACCCATTACGGCTCTCTCAGGGATAGGCCTTACAGGATTTTTATACACCGTTCTGCGCTAAATCCTATTATAGCTAGCGTTATATGCATGTTAGCTAGAGGAGCGCGCCTCTTTCTGGACCCTTTTTGTGGGAGTGGGACCATTCCTATAGAATGTGTTTCTGCCGACAGCAAAATGCTGGCCATATGTAGCGATGTAGATGCTGAGAACATAAAGGGCGCAAAAACAAATAGCGGGCTTTACGGCAGCAATATAATGTTTCTAGTATCGGATATATCAAAAATGCCGTTTAGAGATGGAATATTATTCGATGCAATACTCACAAATCCGCCTTTCGGTCTACGCGAGAGGGCTATTGGAGGGTTAAGAAGAGTGTACCATTCATTGTTTGACTTGGCTGTAGGACGTTTGGCCAGAAACGGAAAGCTGATCATGTTGACCGCCAGAAAAGATCTTGTGGTGCGGGAGTCTAAAAGGCGCGGATTATGTTTAAGAAAAACCGTTATGCTGAATGAAGGAGGGCTTCTTTCGAGGATTTTTGTGTTTGAGAAGATCTAGCTTGGAGTAAAGGGGTAATACAGTATTGCCGCTATTCCGCCGAGGTGCTTGAGGGTCTCACCTGCCTCGCTTTCGGAGGAGATTATTACGATTTTGCCAGATTTTTCATAAACAAGGTTGAGAATCTTGAGAACTTTTTCCCGAAACTTCTCGCTAAATAAAAGGTCCTCTAATACAATTACCTTCTTAATAACGCCCCACTCGCTGGCTCTCTCAATATCATCTATACCTAAGAGAACCCTATTGTCCCCCCTATATAGCCTTGTAACAAGCTCGTCAACTTCCTCCTTCTCCCAGAGACCGCGGACTTCTTTAAAAAACTTTTTTAAATCATCTCGTCTTGCTATTTCATATATACCAGAAAGACCACCCTCTGAAACCTTTACTAGAACATAGGATGAGCTAAGTCTCTCCATTATCTTTCTCACGACAGGGGCTAGCTTCTCGGTAGTAGCCACAATGACTTTATCGTAGCTGTTCTTACGAGCTTCACTAAATAGAATCCTTTTTAAGATCTTTTCAATAGCCGGACCATACATTTCCATAATACTTTTAGACTGAAAACTTTTCGAGGGAGAAAATCCGGCGACGGAATCCACACTTATACCTATTGGAGACAGGGTCCCCACAGTGATCTCTTCATCTCCAACCGATATTATAAGGAATCTTTTTGATTGCGACTGTGTTCTCTCGAGGATCTGCCGAACGAAGGATGTACCTTGCCTTGATGCTTCAATACCTTTATAGCATCCCCAACACCCACAGTTATCGTATGATATGAACCC
>JAGSHR010000020.1 GCA_029855985.1 Candidatus Njordarchaeota archaeon | reverse complement strand
GTTGACAGTCAACATATAATAAAAAACACAACGAGAAAAAATCTAACCTAATACAACAAACTCCTGCTTAAGAAAAACAATAAACAAAAAATGATTGGGTATGGACATGTAGCTTGTTTTTGTTTTGGTTTCTTTTTTCTAAAAGTTAATTTTTTGTGACTTATTTGTTTCGATAAGTTTATATATTTTTTGTGGTTTTTTATTGTTGTTGTTTATTTGGTTTGGGGTGGTTCTTTGCCTTATAAGTTTAGAGTTTCTTTGTCTCCGGTTGTTGGTGGTATTCTTCCTTGGTTTACTGGTGGTTATGTCAGGGGTGTTTTTCTTGATGTTTTGAGGGAGTTTAACGCTAATCTTGCGAATTTTATTCATGATTCTCCTGGTGTTAAGCCTTATGCTGTTGAGTTGTTGAGACCTGTTTCTGGTCGCTTTAAGGTGCGTGGAGGTGTTGTTTCTGTTGAGCGGGGTCGAGAATATGTTATAGGTTTTAAAGTGCTTAAGGATGACCTTGGTTTTTATTTTTTGAATTCGCTAGTGGATCGCAGGCGGATTTTTTTGGGTAACGTTGAGTTTCGGGTCGTAGATGTCGCTGTTAAGAAGGAGGATATTAGGGGTTTTCTTAATCGTGTGTTGCTTGGGAGGTACAAGCTTGTTTTTCATTCTCCGACGTTTTTTAAGATTCGTGGTAAGGGTTTTGTTTATCCTATGCCGGATTTGAGGCGTATTGTGGCTAATCTTTTGAGTATTTGGAATTCATTTGTTCCAGGTGATCTTTTTATCTCAATTGGGCCGGCTATTGAGGCTGTTGAGGAGGGGGCGTTTATTCAAAATGTTAACATAAGAACTAGAGATTTAATAATAGAGGGTACCAAGTATAGTGGTTTTACTGGTGAGGTGGAGCTTGTGATAACGGATAAGAATCCAGTAGCGCCCGCTATACTTGGGACTTTGCTTAAGTTGGCTGAGTACTCGAATGTTGGGGAGAAGAGAACTTATGGTTTGGGTCAGGTTACCTACTATAGGACCAAGGTTATGAAAAGAGAAAAGGATAGTGCTCCTCAAGAGCAACAATCATAAGGCATGTGTGGTTGTGTATAGTTTTGTTTTTGTAGTTTTTCTTCTCTTAATCTTATGACGTTGAGTGTATTTGTAGGAGTGTGTGTTGGGAAGTTTGTTTTATAAAACAATTATATTTAAAATAAATAGTTTTCAGGTTATTTTTATTTTGAATTATTCTTGAGTTTTGTTAACTGTTTTCTAGAATCCTGTGCCTCCGTGCTTAGTTTTTCGGGGTCGGATGTTGGTTATAATGGGGTGGCGTGTTGCTTGCCCCGCTATCATTGCTGTTCCTGTTGGTAGGTAGGCTATTAGTTTTCTGTCCTCTGCTGCTCCTTCTATGTATTGTTTGATGTAATCTAGGTCGGTTTTGTTATCTATTCTAAGAAGTATTTTTGTGCCACATTGGCTTATAATGTCTTTGTCTAATCCTATGATTCTTTGGCTTACTATTACTAATCCTATGCCGAATTTTCTTCCTTCTCGGGCGATTTTTCTCATTACGTATTTGCTATAAGTGTCTTGGTCTTGTGGTGCAAACCTGTGGCTTTCCTCTACCACGATGATCAGTGGGGGTATGATTTTTTCCTTTCTCGCTTTGAATAGTTCGTTTAATAAAGCTCCAGTGAAGATTCTCCTGATTTCTTCGTCCATTTCATCGCTGAGATCAATTATGGTTAGTGCTCCTCTCCTAACTATGTACTTAGTTAACGGTTTGTCTCCAAAGATACCCATTTCTTTTAGTAATCTGAGATTTCGCTCTAAGGATAGTGTCGTTCTAGCCTGAAACTTATACTCAGTTGCCAACTTTTTGGTTTCTTCTATAAGTTCATTGAGGGAAAAATTGGTTTTATTCTTTTTTAGGGAATTATGGGCGAGATATAGGAGGTCTCTCATCGTACTTGTGAGTTTTGCCATTTCGGCTAGAGCTTCAACGTCTATTTTACCGAAGTCAAGCGCCAGTGTGCCACCAACAATTTTTGGTTTAAATACGCCTATTTCGTAAGCGTTGGGCTCTAAGCCTAGTTTTTTGAGTGCTCCTAGTGCTTCTTCGTCATCATTTGGCTCCCTGAATGTTGAGTATTCACCGTGGGGGTCAATTACGACTACTGGGTAATTATGTTCTAATAGTTCTTCAATTAAAACACCAACACTGTAGGATTTACCGGAACCCGTTGTACCGAGTACAGCGAGGTGTAATCTTGATATGATTTCGGGGTCAACTTTAACAAGTATGTCATCGTGTCCATACATTGTACCTAAAAACAATCCTTTCTCTTTTAATCCAAGTATTTTCATTAGTAGTTTTTTGTCAGCGAAATATACATAATCCCCTGGTTCAGGGACTATATTGGGTGGATGTATTTTTTCACCATCGTAGACAGCTACAAGTCTTACTAGTCCAGCTCTCCAAGTGCCGCGTTCAATGGGGAAACGAGCGTTTAGTGGCAGACTCATCTCTAATTGTGATCTAACAAAGGTTGGATCGGATACAAGGTCGTTAAAGGATCTTAACAATGTTATTCTGCCAACTAGAACATATTTGCCAGCGGGTACCTCAACGTAATCACCCACTTTAACTTCAACATCATTATTCAACTGAAAAAAGAAGCGATAATTTGATGGTGGTGTTTGTTTCGATACTATCACGCCGATGGGTTTATTCACCAAAAACCCTCCTGAATCTCTCATTGTTCCTTTTTTCTTCTAGTGAATTAAGGTGCTGAGCAAAAGCATTGTGGAGTACCCTTGAAATGTAGTTTCTTACGTTTTCAGCATTTTTCTTTGCTTCGAATTGTGCAGTGGAAACACTTGCGGGCCCAGGGTAGAGATTCCCAGCGGGAGGAAGTGTTGACGATGAATACGCTATGTCTCTGATTTTCTCATAGTCTTCGAATGGGTCATTCATGGCTATGAAATCAACCCTATAAACGAGTTCCTTATATTTGATATAGAATTCATACCAATTCTTAACTCGTGGTTTACCACGTTCAACTTCTCTAGAGATCAACGCTGTGGTATCTCCGTCCGCCAATATTAAGTTGAGGAAATTATCATCTGTCGTTTCAGCGATTTTCTTGCCCAGAGCTTTCTCAATTGTTCTCAAAAAGTAGTTGTCGTGAATCTTGTAGCTGATGCTAGCGATTAAAACATTATTTTTCTTTGCAACCTCCAATAACTTATAAAACAACTTAAACATTTTATCTTTAAGTAACTCAAGTTGCTTTGTTGTAAAGAAATATCCGTGTGGAATTAGGTCGCGGGCCCTAAAGAATACTTCGAACTTGTCGGCGTTTTCCTCGATAAAAGAAATCGCGGTCTTCAAGTGGATGATCTCCATCAAATACTTAGCTGCAATATTTCT
>JAGSHR010000164.1 GCA_029855985.1 Candidatus Njordarchaeota archaeon | reverse complement strand
GCCGAGTTGGGCAAGGATATAATCTTAAATGAAAAGAACATTGGACTTAAACTCTGCAAACGAGAAAAGTGGGATCTGTTCTTTATCTATTTTAGCCTTCTCGATATAATACAGCACAGGCTTTGGAGATTCTTTGATACCTCCGATCCCCTGTATCCGGGAGATAATCCCTTTGGGAAGTATGTGCTTGAATACTACAAAATCTTTGATACATTGATCAGGGATTTTATGGACACATGTCCAGATTCCTCTGTAATTGTGATGAGCGATCATGGCCATAGAAGCAGGCCTTTCAAAACAGTGAATATTAATGAGTACCTCCGACAAAAAAAGCTATTAAAAGCTATAAGGAAAAAGTTGATTCTCAGCAAGTTAAAGAAAATAGTACTAACCGTGAGTAACAAACTTGGCCTGGAACCGTGGCTCATAAAAATTGTATCCAGACATGAACAGCTGGCAAAGGCCAGTAAGTCCTTGTATTCATCCAGTGGCATGATCAACAGGGAGAAAAGCATAGCGTATCTCTCAACGTTTGCCGGAATCAAATCCTATCCCCATGGGGGGATTGTCATTAACAAAGATGTGATAAGTATGAGGGAATACGCCAGAATACGGCAAGAGATAATAACCATACTTGGGGATCTTAAGGATGAAACTGGCAGGCCTATTTTCCAGTGGATAAAGCCTAGGGAGGAAGTGTATCAGGGAGAATTCCTTGAGGATATTTACCCTGACATACTGTTTGAGCTTCGGGATGAATATGGCGTTGGATGGGATTTGTTCTCGGGACTTTTTGGCATAGCGCATGATCACTCGGTTGCATCCGGAGGACACCGAAAGGAGGGAGTTTTCTTACTTGTCAACATTCCTCCCCATGCTAGTGTAACAAGAAGAAACGTCTCCATACTGGATACAGCTCCCACCGTCCTTTCGTTACTTGAGATAGACTGGAGAAATTACGGGTTTGATGGGGTGAGTGTTATTGAAAAACCTTAGAGTTCATTTAAAGGTCGTTGCAATAGTTACCCTGCTGTGGGTTGACATATACATTCTCCTCAGTTATGCGTTATCCTCAAGGGAGTTCGCTGATGTGTTTTTATACAGCGATTCCTATGCTGTGCTGAAGATTTTAAACTCTGGGAGATTGTATATGAGAGAAACAGTTTATGCTTATCATCCTTTTTATGATTTCATCCTCTACACAATTTCAATATTCTCAAGGAAGCCGCCAGAGCTGGCGATACTTCTACCGATTGGATTGTTTGTTTTACCCGTCGTGTACCTCGTTGTCTCAAAGGACATATTCAACATTACCAGCCTCAAAAAAGAGCTGTATGCTTACTTAATTTTTGCATCCTCGTATTTCTCCATGCTTTATTTGACGGTGGACGGTTCGTTAACTCCTGAACTGTACAACACGTTCGCATATGTATGGTCATATGCTTTGTACCTGTCCAGCCTATTGCTATTGTTGCTTTTTGTCAAGTATAAACGCTATAAATATCTGGTGCTCTTACCTGTAATCTACGCAACTCTGGTTAATGTCCATTACACGTCTCCGCTCTGGCTTATAATTTCGATGGCTCTTCTTCTTGGACTGTCCCTTCCACTTCAGGGAAAAAGACTGTCCTCCAAGATAGGGGTTATTTTCGTAATTTACACTACCATCTACCTGACGTTTAATAGGATTTTTTATGATGTATTTCTGTATTCTCTGGTAAGCCCCACGCAGGAAGAACCCCTTGTGGATCCTATTAAGAGGTTCTTTGATAAGGTCTCTGGATTTGTATTCGGCGAACGGGTAATTGCATCAAAACCTGAATTTTATGCACCGCCCTATTCTCCCCCTCTCTTTGGAAGAATACGTGTCACACTGTACCTTTCCATATTTCTCTCCGTATTTATCCTCATTAGCTATATACTGCTCAGAAGAAAAACGTTCAGAAGATACTATGAAAGTCTGAGCGGGTCACAAAAACTGATTCTCCTTTGGATTTACTCCAGCTTTGTTGTGATCTTTCTGTTTGACAGCTTGGGGTATTCAATAGTAGGTACTTACAGTACAAAATACCTCCTGCTAATGGGTCCCTTGGTCATGATATTATCCCTTCTGCTCATCTATCAGCTGGTGGAATTTAACCGTCAGAAAAGCGGCAACTTACTGAGAATCGCTATCTTAGGGTTCCTCAGCGCTATTACAATTCTCAATGCCATAAGTTTGGGGATCCATATATCCTCCATGGCCCCTCTGGGTTACAGTCAAGTCTATCCTAGTGCTAAGTTTTTCTATGCACACCTGAGCAAAAATAATCCGGTAGTTCTAACGGACATGAGAACATATTGTATGTACCTACCGGAAGCGGCTAGGAACAATGTGAGACTGCGTCAGAGGTTCATCAACAATGCGTACTATAAACTGCTTGTAAGCGATAATGGGGGATACTCCTTTGATTACTTCATCACAAGTCCAAAATACAAATATCTTCTGGCGGAGCGATGGACAACATACAAGCCAATTAGCTATTATTCGGCCGACATGCTTTCAAAGAACACCCGCATAAACTTGGTGTATAACGACGGTGCTATCTGGATATTTTATGTTTCAAAAAGGTAGCCAGCAAACATACAAGCACTAAAAGGTTCCCACTTATCCACGAATAGCCCACCCCATTGATGCCATACACAGGAACCAGCATATAGCTTAGACCAACTATGGATATGGATAACAGAGAGTACGTCAGCACAAGCGGGATTACCTTTCTCTGTGCTCTTTTGATGGCCACGTACACCATGATGAATGAGTATGGAATGGAGCCATAGGAGAGTAAAATCAACAGGCTGTATCCTGCTTTATACTCTTCTCCAAAAAAACCTAGAAGATATGAACCAAACACCCGAACTCCTAGTATTCCAATTGAGAGTATGAGGAATATAAACAGCAGTGCCTTTTTGGAAGTCCCTATCAGGTCTTCCTTGTACGTTCCCTCCACAAAAAGGGACATGGATACAGATCTAGGCACCATCAACAGAATCCCGGAAAACATCCATGCAATATAGAAATAAGCGTTTTCCCTGGGTCCGAGAAAGTTTAATATGATCAGGGGTAAAACGTAGGTAGGAAGCATTTCAAAAATGTATGTAATGTAATTTGCAAGAGAGTAAATTAGCATCTCCTTAATTTTATTGAACATTAACCTTGGCCAAGGTTTGTATTCATGTAAAAATTTCCGTATCATCAGGTTTCCGACTATAAAAGATATCACAACCCCCAAACCGTAGGAAAGAAATATCCCAAATTCACCGGCGGATGCCAATAGCGGTAGAGTGATTAATCTAACTGTTGTAAACATGTTTTGGAAAAATGTGTATCTAGCGTTTCTAAATGATAGGAAGACATTTCCCTGAAAAAGGGCCAACGTTGAGACGACGGCAAACAAGATGAACAACGGGGCATATTTGGAACTCCTCAGATAATTCAATGCGGGGGACCATATTTCAATCCCCATAATAAACAGAATAGAGAGTGCAAAGGACACGAGGGTCAGTATCGTAAAGCTCGTGTTTATCACATCGCTTTTATTCTTCTCCTCAGGGAGGTACGAAACAACCGAGTAGTTCAGTCCAATCAGCGATAAAATCGCTATGAGGTTCATTGCGGAGATCGTTGCAGTGGCAATGCCCACATGGGATGGTAAGTATATCCGAGCCGCTATGAGCCAGAACAAAAAGCCTGATCCCATACCAAGAAGAGAACTTGCCATCAGATAGTACGAATTTTTTATTAGCGTGCTCCTGTTGAGACTGAGAACCAAATTGAGAACGTATTTTAATGGGTTTCTTGGCATTTCTATTCTCTCCTCCAGCAATTGCTTTTGCATAGTTTAAGGCTTCATGGATCCCTAAGAACTTTTATGGTTGTTACAGCTGTTTTATAAAAAGATTTTGTTGACCTCATTCCACCTGTTGTTAATCCTAAATTTAAAGCCTGCCAAGAAACTTGAGGATGTATATCTTCGTTCTTACATCAAAGATGGAGTTGATGATGTCTTTCAAGTTCCCTCTCATCGTCGGGTTGAGTTTAAACGCAGTGAGTATCTCCTTAGCCCCTGTTTTGTCGCCGCTCAGAACTTTTAAAATCCCTATCTGGAGTAGATGATAGCTGAGGATCTTT
>JAGSHR010000089.1 GCA_029855985.1 Candidatus Njordarchaeota archaeon | reverse complement strand
TACGTTGAAGTGGACGTATTCTCATATGGTTATGGACGTCATCCTGATCTTTTTTCAAACCTAGAAGACTATGAGGAAAAGGAGGATCCCGTGCGTAAAATAATTAAGTTTTTAACCCATATTGACTCTATGGCTAAAACGTTTAACACCCGTTACTCTATAACAAAATTTGAGGCGAAAGGAGACGTATATTCTACCCCAAGTATGGGAATCGCTACACTGAACATTCTCGTACCACCTGGTGTCGCGGTTTTAGATATTATAAGAAATACACTAAGAGAATCGGAGAAGATTGAGGGTATTGAAGTCAAGATAAATGATTACTGGGAATCCTACACTCTAAACGCTGAGGAATTTATGCAAGTTTTAGTTGAATCCTACATTGAGGCATTCCGTGAAAAACCAAGAAACTACGTTATGAAAGGATGGACTGACGCTTCACTATTCACAAAACGAGGTATACCAAGCTCAATATTTGGACCTGGAAAGCCAGAACTTGCTCACACTGTTGATGAAGTAATCGATATTCGCGATATAATGAGAGCATCCGATTTCTTGGAAAGACTCATAGAGAAATTTCGTTAAAATCACTTAATTTAAGCTACTCACGCCACTTACTATCTTTTTTCTAAGTTCAAGCATCATTCTTGGCACATCTATATTTAAAGGGCATATAACTTTGCATCTCCCATCTAATAAACAGGTATAAGCTGCAGGTATAGCATACTTTATTCCTTCTGTGAAAGCGGACCATATCGTGCCAATACCCCCCATGTAGGTTTTGCCCCCAAAATAACCAGCGAACAAGTTAAATACGGGGCACTCGTAGATACAAGCACCGCATCTCAAACAATATGTTGCCTCTCTAAATATAGGATTATTTATCATGGAGCTTCTCCCATTATCTACGAATACAACGTGTAACTCCCTAGGGCCGTATATATTTCTGTGATAGCCGCCTAATAGATCCACTCCCGTCGGGCCGAAAACGATGTTAATGTATGAGGTCACATCGTACTTTGCATACCTCCATGTCACCATAGCGACTTTCATAGCGTCCATTAGATTGGGTACAATTTTCTCGATTCCCGTTACAACAATGTGTTTTTTGGGTATACTAATAGAGAGTTTAGCGTTTCCCTCGTTTTCAATTATTAAGGCTGCTCCTTCCTCAGCTGCGACAACATTAGCCCCCGATATTCCCGCGTCAGCTTTGAAATACTTGTCCCTGAGAAACTCCCTAGCCGCTCTAACCATGGCTGGTATATCATCTTTATCAATGTTTTTCCCCATTAATTTGTTAAATAGCTCGGCAACCTGCTCTCTTGGTATGTGTAGTGACGGGGTCACAAGGTGCATTGGTTTCGAGTTCGCTAATTGTATTATGAATTCCCCCAAATCAGTTTCCCAAACTTCAATTCCCTTACTCTGGAGATACTGTCTTAGCTCTACTTCCTCAGTAACCATACTCTTACTTTTCACAATTATTTTTGCTCCATCTAATATTTTGTAAACAATTTCCCTCGCCTCTTCCGCTGTCTTTGCTATATAAACTGATGCACCGTTTTCCTCAAACCGTTCCTTTGCTAGTTTTAACAGTTCTCTGTTTTTCTTGATCGAATTCTCCTTGATTTTTCTAACCTCTTTTGCTAGTTGTTTAATTTCTGGGTATTTTTCAAAGATCTTCACCATTCCCTCTCTGTAACCTTTAATCGCTCTTTTTAGAGCAGTTTGGAACCTATGGTTCTTCACGGCTCCCTCCAAGTTTCTAACATAGTTTCTCCAGATTTTTTTGAGCTCAGGGTCCAAAGTATTATTCCTCCATGTATCTGTAAACTAACTCCACTAAATCCTCGACTTCGTATTTCTCCTTAACTAGACCCTTAGCCCTCTCAAAATTAGCCATACAGATTGGGCAAGCAACTATTATTTTCCTCGCTCCAGTCTCAAGAAGCTCTTCAACTCTGTTTCGCGCCATGAATTTCGATAACTTTGGGTAAAGCGACTCGATTGGTCCTCCGCAACAAACAGATAGCTCCCCGCTTCTAGCGTGATCAATTAACTCTATATTCTTAATGCTCCTTATGATGCTTCTCGGTTCCTCAACTATACCCAAGTATTTTGCGTAGTGGCAAGGGTCATGAAAGGTAACTTTTTCGCCGTTGCTTGCTTTTAAACGGATTTTCCCTTCACTTATCGCTTCCTTGAGAATATCGATAAACAGTTCAACCTCTAAATCAAAACCGTCCACGAACTCTGGGTAAACCGTCTTAAACAAATCGGCCGTGTGGGGGTCAAAGACTATTATTTTTTTAACTCCCTTAGATCTAAGAAAAGAGTAAACATATCTTGCATAATCCGCGAAATCATCGTGAAAACCATATTCGTACAGGAGAGTTCCACTATAGGGTTCCTCTTCATATAGATAACCGAATTCTATGCCAATTCTCTGGAGTATTTTGACAGCTTTTAAGAGGACAGATTCAAATCTTTTATTTCTACCAAAAGCAGAGAGAACTTTAACTGGGTTGATTTTGAGTTTCATGGATAACCTTGAGAATTTTATTGGAATGCTTGTTGTAGGATCTCCCATTAATTTAGTGAGAAACTCTGTGAGGGCTTCTCCATAACCCATTATTTGGTACATGCAAGAAGTATAAATCACTGTGTCACCACCACGGGGGATACCGAGATCCTTGGCCCATTTAGAGCAATCATCCCCGCTCAAACCAAGAGGGTTCTTTTTTTCTAGCGTCATATCCCTAATGAACTTCAAAATCTCCGGTATGTAATCATTAGCCATCTCTAATCACTTCTAAGAATAAAAAAGGTCACTAAAAAATACAAGCTACTTAACTAAATAATTCTTTCATAATAGAATAATTAACTCAATATATACATTTGGAACATTTATTAAGAAATCTGAGAATATGAGAAGACACTCTTAAATTAAAAACTCTGAATAAAAGAAAAACTAGGAAAAGTTGTTAAGTACTGTCTACCATTTTCTTCAATAGTTTTTTTCTAATAAATTATTTAATAGGCTCTCGGTTTTTTCCTCTAAGCTCAAATCTTTCGGAGCAATAACGTCTAAAATCGGTTTATAGTCTATGCGTAGTGGACAATTAACTATACCACCTTCCTTGATAATTTTGAATATTACTTTTCTCACACTTTCGGGCTTCAAAGCTGGATCATCGTTGATTATCCGGTAATATAGTTCCTTAAGGCTCTCAACAGGAAACATTAAATTGCCCGTTATACCAATTAAAATAGGCATGAATTCCGAACATGCACCGCAATCCAAGCAATTATTGATGCTCCTGGTTTTATCATCCAACATGGTGATCTTCCGCTTGTTGTCTAGCAGAATGACTATAAGTTTTTCTGGACCGTGCGCTCCATAGGTAATCATTTTTTCTATGTCGCCCGTCTTGCTTGGGCTACTGATAATGCTAATATTTGTTGGTTTTCTAACATATGTTAGATTGTATCTAATATACGTTGCCGTCCACGCGTCAATGTAGCTAGGATAAACCTTGTCTATACCAACAATAACTATGTGAACTCTAGGAGACCCTGTTAGAGGTCGAATGTCTCCTTCCTCATCAACTATGAATATTGTACCCGTGTCTGCTGCAACAGCGTCTGCTCCAGTTATTGCAACATCAGCGTCACTGTAAAGTTTTTTTACGTATTCTCCAAGGTAATCTAAGGCATCATCTAGACTTCTCAATTTCACGCCTAAGAATTCGTTTAATTTATTTAAAATATAATCTTCATCTATCAACTCTAAACTGTATTTTGATGGGTACTTCAAGCCTATTATATCCCCAATTAATTGAGCAATCTTGCTAAAATGGATATTATAACCAAGGTTTCTAAGGTGATTAGGCAAATCTAATTCTCTTATTTCAGGAGCTAAAGATATGAGAATTTTATCATCTTTATTTAAGAATGTGTTTAAAAGATCCAAGACTTCCCTCAAATTACTTGCGTAGTAGCATTCTCCATGATTTAATTCTATGTTTTCGCAGGCTCTGTCAAGGTAAAATTCGAGTTTTGATCTGAATTCTTCCTTTGCTTTTAGAATTAGATCTATCTCGCTCTTTAGATCGCTCTTTTCTAGTCTTTCTTTTACTTCTTCTAGTTTATCCATGGTTTCCCTGAGTTTTTTGATGAATCTCGGATTATTGTTTATTAGTTCTAGCACTTGATTAATATCTCGCAAAAGCAACACCGAGTTTCCAGTATCAATGAAATCCATGAAGTCATTCATTGTAGTCCAGCCTTTTCACCTTCCGTAATCACGGTTTAAACCATTTAGTTTAAAAAAATAATCGAAATTCGTATTTTCTTGGTTTCTAATTAATATATAACATTTATTTTTTTATAAAATTTAAATGCAAATCACGCTTTAAAAATTCATTTTCAAGAACAGACAATTAAAAAAATAAGGGAGTTAGAAAAACGCACTAAAAATTAAATCTTAATCAGCAATAAAGAAATACTTGTATGCCAAGTATGCTGAATAGAGATCAGCCTTGCTTGAAATCTCATAGGGAGAATGCATACCAAGTAAACCCGGACCCATATCTACCACGTCTATACCTCTCTCCGCAAGGAACTTAGCGATTGTTCCGCCACCACCTTCATCTATTTTGCCCAGTAAACCGGGCTGCCATGGGACATTGTTCTCATCTAGGATCTTCCTAATCCAAGCCATTAGTTCTGCATGTGCTTCGCTAGCGGAGTATTTTCCTCCTGCTCCTGTGTACTTGGTAACTATCACGCCTTTACCCAATAGTCCCGCGTTTTGAATATCATGAACATCCTTAAATATGGGGTTCACTGCAGCGTTGACGTCCGCAGATATCGCTTTAGAGTTCTCGAATGCTTCTAAGAGGTCTCTTAAAGTGGCGTTTCCTTTTTGTTTCTCTATTAGCTCGGTAATGAATAACTCAATGAACTTTGTTTTTGCTCCTGTGTTGCCATCGCTTCCTATCTCTTCTCTATCAATGAATAATGCGATAGCAGTGTATCTTGGTTTTTCTACGTCAAGGATTGCTCTTAGTGTTGTGTATGCGCAAATTCTATCGTCTTGCCCATATGCTGCGATCATGGATCTATCTAAACCAACGTCTTTTGGTTTGATTGCTGGAACTATCTCTATGTCAGCGGAAATTAAGTCATCTTCCTTTATACCGTATTTTTCTTCTAGTAGTTTTAGGATTGCTTTTTTAACGGCATCTTTTTCTTCTTCTTTGCTCGGATCCAATGGTTTGTTCCCGAGTAGTACCCTAAGTTCTTCTCCTCTTATCGTGTCAAATGCTTTTCTTTCACCTTGCTTCTTCCTAGCTAGGTGAGGTAACAGATCGGGTATTACAAATACTGGGTCATCCTCTTTTTCTCCTATAACGATTTCTTTTTTGGTTCCATCTTTAAGCACTACAACGCCGTGTATCGCTAGGGGAATGCTCACCCATTGGTATTTCTTTATACCCCCATAGTAATGTGTTTTGAGTAGGGCGATGCCAGAATCTTCATATATGGGGACAGGTTTTATGTCAAGTCTTGGGACATCAATGTGTGCTCCCACTAACCTGAAACCTTTTGTTATTTCTTCCTCTCCAATTACTGCCGCTAGAACCATTTTTCCTTTATATGTTGTGTATACCTTGTCTCCGGGGGTTAAACTTGTTGTCTCTCTGATATCCTTGAATCCTTTCGCTTTTAACTTTTCTAAGATATATTTTACAGCCTCCCTCTCAGTCTTCACTGTTGATAAGCTGTCTCTTATACACATCT
>JAGSHR010000226.1 GCA_029855985.1 Candidatus Njordarchaeota archaeon | reverse complement strand
ACTTATAGGAGAATAAAGTTGTGTAAATGGGTCCTGATGGTGTTAATTTACTCTTTTTTAGTCTGATCTCTGAAACTTCAATTGTTCCAAAGATCTCCGATTTATACCTCTCAATGAGGCCTTTAAGTGCCGAATTGTATCTTTTTACTCTACATATAGTTATGTGAGGAGAAAAGGGTCTATTCTCTCTATGTGTGCCTATTTTATTTAACTTAGGGATAAGCTTGTTTACAAGAGATTTAACTTCATTTGCACCCTCACTAACACCTATCCAAATTACTCTTGGAGATCCAGGTGAGGGAAAGGCCCCCATCCCAGCCAGTTTCATGTTGAACACTTTAAAGCCCCTTAGAGAAGATTCAAGAACGTTTTTTATTTCCTTAACATCGTTTTCGTCGATCTCACCAAAGAATCTCAAGGTTAGATGGATATTTTCTAGCTCCACAGGTTTCACTATGGCCCCTGTGCGTTTAATTTCCCTTAGAATACTGGAGATCCGATCTAGGATTTCCTTTTGGGTGACATCTATCGCTAGAAAAGCTCGCAATCACCACACCCCAAAGGATAAGTAAAGATTAAACACAATCTTTGGTCCATTAGATATTTAGTCTTATTTGGATTTAATTCCAATTTATAATGGGAGAAAAAATTAAAAATGAAACTAATAAGTTTAATATGAAGGATTTAGACTAAAAGGGCGGGTGGTCTAGTGGTATGACACCCCCGATATGGGGGCTTAAAGCCACGCTGACAACGTGGAGGTCCCCGGTTCGATTCCGGGCCCGCCCACCATAAGAATTTAATTAAAAATTGGTTTCGGTGTAATATTTTTAAATAGTTTTTTAGTTAAATTCATGATTATCGTTAACTATTCCAAGTTGGATCATCTCCACGGGGTTTTCCCTTAGAAACCTCCTTCTGTGTTTTGTACTAGGTGCTAATAATGGTTAATAGTAGCCAAAAGGTTCAGCTTAATGGATGGATAAAAGAGTTACATAAGATAATTTTATCAGAATTACCAGCGGATGCTAAGATAACTAGCATAAAATTTGAGGGGCCAAGAATTGTCCTTTATTCGAAGAATCCGGAATTATTGGTAGTTAAACAATCTCTGATCAAAAATATTGCCAAGAAATACCACAAACGTATCTCCATTAGGTCAGACGAGTCCATTCGAATGGATAAGAAGGAAGCCGAAAGAAAAATTAGAGAGATCGTGGGTGAACGCGCAGGGATACATTCAATATACTTCGACGATGTAACTGGTCAGGTTTATATAGAGGCTGAAAAACCAGGAGTTGTGATAGGGCCAAAAGGTGAGACTCGAAGACGAATTACAATTGAAACCTTGTGGTTCCCGATAATTATCAGAAAACCCCCTATTGCATCTAGGATAATGGATTATGTTAGGAAGATTAATGAAATCAACATAGAGGAACGTTTAGCGTTCTTAAGAGAGATTGGGGAACGTATTCACCGTCCATACATTTTTAAGAAAAATAATGTACGTGTAACGGTTTTAGGTGGAGCTAGGGAAGTTGGAGGAAACGCATTTCTAATACAAACAAAAGAGAGTAATATACTAGTTGATGCGGGAATTCGAGTTGGAGCGGGTTCACCTGAGGATCTCTTCCCTCGTTTTTCTCTTCCTGAATTTTCCGTTGACGAGCTTGACGCCGTGATAGTAACTCACGCTCACATTGACCACTCTGGCATGGTTCCGTTTCTCTTTAAATATGGTTATAGGGGACCCGTATATTGCACAGAGCCAACGAAATATCTAATGGTACTTTTGCAGAGAGATTACATTGATGTCGCAAGAAAGGAGGCTAGACTAGCACCTTACTCGTATACTGACATAGACAAAGAGATATTGCATACGATAACGTTTAACTATGAAGAGGTAAACGATATTACCCCCGATATACGTTTAACGTTTTATAATGCTGGACACATATTGGGCAGCTCCATAGTTCATATTCATGTAGCTGAAGGTCTTTACAACATAGTGATCGCGTCCGATATAAAATATAGTGATACAAGGCTATTAGATAAAGCTTCAACTAGTTTCCCTCGGGTTGAAACCCTTTTTATAGAATCAACATATGGTGGTCCAAGGGATAAATTCCCACCGCAGGACGTTGCTGAGAGAAATCTGATTGATGTTATAAGAAGAACCTTGGATAGGGGAGGAAAAGTTCTTATACCTGTGTTAGCAGTTGGAAGAGCACAAGAAATTCTCCTTGTATTGTACCACTATATAAAGGAAAGAAGAATCCTTCCAGAGATACCAGTGTACTTAAGTGGCATGATCCGTGAAGCCGTTGCAATACATGCATCAAGCCCCGAATTTCTATCTAAGAGATTGAGGGACAAAATCCTTCACAAAAATAGAAATCCATTTTTAGCTGATTTCTTCATAGACGTTAAAAACCATGATGAGATCTATCAAATAGCCGAAAGTTCAGAAAAAGCGGTGATATTGGCAACCAACGGCATGCTAAACGGCGGACCTGTGATAGAGTTCTTTAAGCTAATGGCAAATGATCCAAGAAATTCACTTGTCTTCGTAGCATATCAAGCACCAGGAACACTAGGATGGAATATATTGAGAGGTGTAAGGGAACTCGACTTATACAATAGAGAAGGAGTTGAACACGTAACTATCAATATGGAGGTAACTAGGATAAAGGGATTCTCGGGTCACTCACCCTTCCCTGAACTAGTCCAATTTGTTAGATCAATAAAGCCATTACCAAACCACGTAGTTGTGGTTCATGGTGAGGAAAAGAAATGTGAATACTTTGCAAATTACTGCAGTACCAAGCTTGGTTTACGCAGCGATATACCAAGAAACGCGGAAAGCTTGAGACTCCTCTAAACTAAATTTAAAAACGCAACAAGATTTATTGCCCATTTAATTAAAATTATTTTAAGATGTTATGGATACGTGAAAATCCAATGGTGTAAAATATGGAAGAGGAACGTGACTACATTATTGTTTACCCCGAGTATTTTGACTATAGGTTATCTAGAAGACTAGGAAGAAGGTTACCCTTAAAGTATTGCTTGAAGAACCCCACTCTAGAGGAAATCGTTGAGGCTATCAGGAAATTAAAGCTTCCTGTTATAATAGAAGAAGACAAACATCATCCCTCCAATTGGTTTGAACGGAAAGGTAGAGTTAAAGTTAAATTCCTTGGCAAGAAATATCGAAAAACCGTTGTCCTTAAAGCTATTGCTAAGAATTTGAAGGATGTTAGAAAGAAGTTATTACAGAAAAAGATGATCGAAAAAAGAAAAGAGCAAAGAGGCAAAACAAAAAGTGTGGATAGGTTTATTAAGAGAGCCTTAGAAGACCGAAAAAAGAAAAAGTGAGATTAAAATGATGGTGACTATAATTGTCCAAAATTACAATTAGATCTTATGGCGGCGTAGGCGAAGTTGGAAGAAGTTGTTTTTTAATCGAGGATAGGGATAATAGGATTTTAGTAGACTGTGGGATTAAACTCGTACCAAGACGACCGGCAGAATTCCCAAAAATATTGAATGATACTATTAGGCCTTACACAATTGATGCACTTGTTTTAACTCACGGACATTTGGATCACTCTGGTTTTATACCTCGTCTCTTTCAAGAGGGGTTTAAAGGTAAATTTCTTTTAACACCGCCGACAAAAGAGATTCTTAAAATACTTTATCAGGATATGATAAAGTTACAGAAAATCCAAGAGCACTTCGTTTTTAATGCAAAAGCCGCAAAAATCGCGTTAAAGAAGAGCCTAACACTAAATTTAAAAAAGTGGAAAAAGATAACTGATGGTATTAGAATCAAGTTTCTTGACGCTGGTCATGTTTTAGGATCCGCATCGGTTTTAATTGATTGGAAAGGCACATTAATACTATATTCTGGTGATATCAAAGTAATGAAGACTCCTCTACATCGCGGCGCTACTGTACCTAACGACGATATAGAGTTATTGATCACAGAAGCAACTAATGCACTCAGAGAACTCCCCGACAGGGACCTTATAGCTAAAGAACTAATCAATGACATCAAAAAAACTTTAGAAAACGGCGGCAAAGTATTGATCCCCACATTGGCTTATGGGAGAGCTCAAGAGATCCTATATGAATTAGTTAGAAGTAATATTAATGAATCCTTCCCAATAATCCTGGATGGCATGTTACTGAGTATAAACAAAGTTTACCGCAAATATCTTAAAAAACCCTGGCTTAGCAACGAAATAATTGAATTCTGCAAGGAAAAGAATTTACAGTGGATAGATGGTGGGGAAAACATAGTAAAAGGCTTCAAAGGAAAAGAATCAAAAAGAGAGGAGATAATCAAACAAAAGGAACCACTAGTCGTTCTTTCAACTTCTGGGATGCTCGAAGGTGGACCAATTCACACATATTTATTACACACCGCTAATAATGAAAACAACTTTATGGCCTTGGTTAACTATCAAGTGCCTGGAACATTGGGAAGGGAAATTGAAGAAGGAGCCAGGCGCATTGAGTTGTCGTTTAGAGATGGCAGAAGAGTTGAAGTTGAATTAAAACTAAAAGTAAAAAAGTATGAGTTCAGTGGACATGCATCACCTGATAATTTGATTAGATATGCTGAAAACGTAAACCCCAGGAAAATACTTATAGCCCACTCTGAACCACCTTCCGCAAAACATTACGCTAAACGGGTTAAAAAGATACTTCCAAATGTGGAAATAATAAACCGTTTTGATGAGGAAACGTTTTCGTTAGCGTATGACAATATATTTATGGAATATGAGATCTAGTCGGTATCCAAAATGGAGAAAAGAATAACTAAAATCATTTTTTTAGTCGCAGAATCCGCAATTGAGCCAATCCCCAAAAATCTAAACATACCAAAACGTCTCCAAGAAAAAACGTTTGGAATTCTCGACTCGACCTACCACCACAAGTACATGAGAAACTTGTTGAAGTACTACTTTAAAAGGGGACGTCCAGACATTTTACATAGAGCACTCTTGACAATATTAGACTCTCCGTTAATCAAAAATTACGTATTCAAAAAAGAAAACATAAATTATTCTGTTGAAATATACGTTCACACAATTAACAATGAAATATTGCTAGTTAATCCTGAATTAAGAATACCCCGCCACTATGTTAGGTTCCTCGGTATCATGTCAAAGCTTTTTAAGGAAAAAGTAATCATTAGCAATGAAGGAAAAACTTTAATAACTTTGCTTAAATCAAGCATACGAGATCTTCTTAATGCGTATACAAACTCTGAAGTTTTTGTTATTGGGTATACTACCCTAGGAAAACCAATAGAAAACTTAACATCCTATATCACAAAAAAATTAAATCAATATACAATATTGTTTAATGTAGTAGGTGGATTCCCAAAAGGCCACTTTAGTCCAAACATATCCACCTATTTCAATGATAAAATATCAATCTCAAGCTTTCCCTTATCCACATCTCTGACTCTTTGTCGTATAATTTTCTCATTAGAAAAAGCACTTAAAATATTTTAAATCACATTAATTTAAGGTTAATTCTTCGACCTTGTGAGCACAATGTATATATCAATAATACTTGGAACTGCAGGCAGCGGAAAATCGGCATTAGCTAAAGCCTTAGCGGATTACTTAGATGAAAAAGAAGCCGATCATGCTATACTTAATTTGGACCCAGGAACTCTCGAAGAAAACTTACCCTACGAGCCAGACATAAATATTAGAGACTACGTTAAAGCAGAAGAAGTCATGCAAGAATATAAACTCGGACCAAATGGGGCAATGATCGCCTCCATGGATCTAACTATACGTTACCTTAGGGAATTAAGGAGTGAAATTCTTGATTTTGACCCAGAATATTTAATAATTGACACTCCAGGACAAATGGAGATATTCGCTTATAGACCTGTTGGCTCCATTATCCTAAAAGAGTTGCTAAATCTTCCAGACGCTAGGACAAGTTTAGTTTTCATATTTGATCCCTATTTGTGTACAGTATCCCCAAATACGCTACTCAGCGTTATCTTTCTATCAATAAGTGTTTTATGGCGTTTTAATCTTCCTCAAGTAAATGTCTTATCAAAGATTGACTTATTTGATCAAGAGACCATAGAGAAAATAGTGAGACTTGTGCAAAACCCGAGTGAGATCTTCGCCGACATATATGAGTTCCCCTTGCGCTCAGAACTTGGCGGGATCATTGATTTCCTTAAAACTGAAAATATGTATAGTATTGATATTGTACCGGTGAGCGCGGTTACTGGTGAAGGAATAATGGATTTATTCTCTATGCTATTGAATAATTGGTCTGAAACTGGATGAGGTGACAGATATTGGGTAATATTGGATATACGGGTGAAGCTTTAAATTTCCTAGAAGCAAACAACATCACTGTCTGGTCTAGAGTTGAAATAACATTTAAAACAGGAACAAAGATCTTGGGCATAATTCTCCCTGGATTAGAGCAATCAGACAAATATATCTATATTAAACTTCCCAATGGGTACAATATAGCAGTGTCGATGAAAAAGATAGCCTCTATAAAGCTGATAGAAAAGCTTGACATTAAATATGAGATACCTGAAGTCGCGGTAAAGCAAAAAACCGATTTACCAAGATTATTGCTTCTGGGTGCAGGCGGTACGATAGCATCAAGAGTGGAATATGAAACTGGTGCTGTAAAACCAGCATTTAGTGAGAGAGAATTATTAAACGCGGTTCCAGAGTTATACGATGTTGCTGTTGTTGAAGCACTAAATCTATTCAATATCTTTAGTGAAGATATGAAGCCAGAATATTGGATAACTTTAGCTAAAAGAATACATGAGATTATTCTAAAAGAAGATTATAGGGGGGTGGTTATCACTCATGGTACTGACACAATGCATTATACTGCTTCAGCACTATCTTTCATGCTTCAAAATTTGCCTGTTCCTATTGTGTTGACTGGAGCGCAAAGAAGTAGTGATCGACCAGCAAGTGATTCAGCAGTTAATCTAATTGCTTCAGCAATCACAGCTACACGTTCCGAAATAGGTGAAGTTATGATTGTGATGCATGCTTCTCTCGACGACGAAACTTGTTACGCTCACAGAGGTGTTAGAGCAAGAAAAATGCACAGCAGTAGAAGAGACGCGTTCAAAACAATAGGCGACGAGCCTCTCGCAGAAATAACAATCTCAAACAATAATTACAAGTTTAAATACTTGAAGACGGATTTTAAGAGGATAGCATCAAACAAAGAAGATTTCAAACTTTACCCTTACTTTGAGAATAAAACTGCGTTAATATATGTTTACCCAAATTTCTCGAAAGAGATAATTGAGACCTTAATTGATCATAAGTATAAGGGTATTGTTCTGGCAGGAACAGGATTAGGGCACGTTCCAGAGGATCTATTAGACACAATTTCTAGAGGCGTAAATGAAGGTGTATTATTTGCAATGACCACTCAGTGCATTTGGGGCCCTGTAGGCATGAATGTATACGAAAGAGGAAGAAAACTGCAAAAACTTGGGGTAATCCCCGCGAATGGCATGCTACCTGAAACAGCTTATGTCAAACTAGGATGGGTGCTCGGACTAGAGTCAGACCATGAAAAGGTGAAAGAGCTCTTCTTAAAGAACATAGCAAATGAGATACTACTCAGAGAGAACCTTAAGAGTTATATCTGTTAAGTGACCAAACAAAAACGGTTTAAATCAAAACTTAAAAATCTTCTTTTTAAGGCATGTTTTATGTCCAAAGTATAAGTTTTAAAAAACAAACATGAAAACTATTATGTGTGAAACTTTAATAGTTGTAAGCCCCGGTGGCCTAGCGGTAAGGCGCGCCCCTGGTAAGGGCGAGATCGCGGGTTCGAGTCCCGCCCGGGGCTCCAAACTAGAGGAAAAATATGTGTTTTAACGCTGTTTTCTTGAGGTTTTGAGTTTGTCATCGGTTAGGATATATCAGTGCGGGGGTATCGTGGTAGAGATTAACAGAAAGCGTTTTCTATTTGATGCTTGGGGGAAATGTGATGGTAAATTCGATGCGATATTTATTTCTCATGCACATTTAGACCATGTTTCAAGTTTGAGCTCTTACTTGGAATCTAGTAATACTCCAGTATACTTAACAAGAGAAACCTATGAAATATTGAGATTCTATGACATAGTGAAAGGAAAACCTAAGAATATTAGAATTGTTAAAGTTGGCGAAGAAATTGATTTAACCCCTAACACCACAATAGGTTTTCTAAATGCTGGACATGTTGCTGGATCTCTCATGTTTCGGTTAGAGAGCCCATGTTGTTCTATTGGTTACACGGGTGATTTTAACTTTGAAGGAAGCATTATCCTAGAACCTGCAGAATTGTTAAACACGGATATTCTAGTTATTGATACCACTTATGGCTCCCCAAAATATTCATTTCCACCTAGAAGCATTATTTACGAGAAAATACGTGAAACAATTAGCGAGGTAGTCAACAACGGTAAGATTCCAATTCTACATGGGTATGCTCTAGGTAAAGGACAAGAATTAACCAAAGTAGTAAATACTTTTTTAAATCACAGTGTAGGAGTAGATTCTAAAGTTGGGGCGATTAATAGAATCTATGAACGTTTTTCGGGGATAAAACTAGGAAATTACCGTATTGGTGAACTAGATCCGGTCCTGATTAGAGGGATCTCAAAGAGAAAATATAGGAGCGGAAACAAGGTCCACATATTTTTTACTGGGTGGGCAATGACCCGCCGATTTAATGCAGCTATGAGTTTCCCCTTATCATCCCATACGGGTTTCATAAAACTGTTAGATTACATTGTCAAGAATGATCCAAAGGTTGTTTATCCTGTTTTTGGTTTTGAAAAATCTTTTTCTCGATTTATTAAACATGACTTAAAGGTCAAAGCTGAACCTTTACCAAAACATCCACTTGAAATAAAACTTCAAAAAATAGTAAGGAAAGGTAGAAACAGATTTTATAGCTTGGATAATTT
>JAGSHR010000172.1 GCA_029855985.1 Candidatus Njordarchaeota archaeon | reverse complement strand
ATATATATCCCATATATTTAAATTTCATTACAATATTTTCTGAAATAACCGGAATCCCTCCAGAAACATTTATAAAATCCACCACAATTAGCGCACTAGTACCATGCTTATATTTTCTATTAAGTAAAGTTCTCACCAAGGATAATGTGATTTCATTATTACTAGCAATCTATATATTCTTTTTATCTTTCACCTCTGAACTGCCATGCTCATATACTAACGGCATGACATTTCCCTTGTTCCTTATCATTGTTTATCTCATTATAACTAGACTATTGTCCGGCCATTCCTCAAAATATTACACAATAGTGTTTCTATTGTGGTTATCTATATGGGGAACATGGCATACTATGGAACAAAGATTGCTGCTTTTTTCAATATCATTAGTAGGGATATGTGGTATTCTATCAATCAAAAAGAGAATTTACAAAATATATTCGATTAAAATTGGGATTCTAGTTACTATTATGACAATCCTTTCATTAACAATAAAATGGAAGTTATATGCCACCCAACTATCCCTAATAAGTGCAAATAAAATTAAGGAAGCTTATTTGTATCTATTCCTTAACATCAAGGGAACAGGTAATAACCAATATTTGTACATACCTCCAGACACAATATACAAAGAACTTTTTTATAAAGGAGAACTACTAATAATTAGTATCATGGGGATCTCGTTTATATTGGAACTTGTTAAAATATACAAGACCCGCATTCTCTCTAAAGAAGTGATATATTTTGTAATTCCCTTAAGTATTACCCAAGTAGGTTTTATGGTAGAATATGGACTAATCGGCGGTGCCGGACCGGGCCTTCTTTTTTACATGTTTCCCATAGCTTCAGGGGTTCTTCTAAGGGATGTATCTAGATCACCTAACAGAATGTTCAAACTAGTTCCTTACATTTTAATTGGGATACTCGTGGTGACCCAAATTGGGATGACAACACTTTATTTTAATCCTCAAACATTTGGACCCCACCCCAAGAGCACATATAATGATTTTGACTTTGGGTGGTATCTTTCTAATGTTGGAGAAATATCTCCTATAATAGACTGGAGAACTGCGGGTTTTCTCATACTCGAAGCCAGCAAACAGGGATACACACTAACTACAATCAATCCGGGCTATAAAACATACTCTAAAATTGACCACCATACAGAAAAATTAGATCATATACTGATAATTAACCAAATTGATATCAATGTTCCAATTATAACAAATATGGGATGGCAAAAATACAAACCGTTCTCAGAGTTACTCCCAAAGATTTTTATAAACCCCCACGAGAACATAATCCATAGTGGGGCATACCTTGTTGCAAGCCCAACTTCCTGTTGTTAGTGAAGGCCAGATAGAAATGAATCAATCCCCCTTAATACTCCTAAACCCCACCTCTTTAAGTTTACTAAGCTTTCTTTCCAACCCTTGTTTCTGTTCAATAAAATTCCGCCAATCCAATTAATCAAATATATAACCACAGTAAGTGAAGGAAATAATACTTGGTTATTATTTCTCAAAAACGTAAATATTAACTTACTTTGTACAGCAAGTTGAATTCTTGAGGTGGAGACTTTGCCCAAGGAGGAAGATCCCTTGTGATAGATTTTAGAAAGACGACTTACAATATTAACATGTCCATTTTGAATAAGTCCCAGAGAATAGTCGATGTCTTCCCAATATGCAGTATACACCTCAGGCCATAACAGATTATACCTCCTGATGATATTAGAAGGAATTAATACACATGCTCCCGTTATCAGTTCTGTTAACCCGCAATCAATGGATAAATTCGGCATCTCATCCATAGGCTCCGGAAGACCAGTTAATCTGTTAAAACGTTCTCCACGATATTGAACTATACGGGGTTCACTGTATTCATATACAGTTGGAGATATGGCACCCACATTTAAGGAGGAAGAATAGCAGCCAACCAAATTATCGATGAATTCTTTAGTTACTACCGTATCATTATTTAATAGGAGAACGAACCGAGGATTCAAAACGCTCAAAGCGAATTTTATTCCAACATTATTTCCTCCAGCAAAACCATAGTTATCCTTATTTTTAATCAGAATCATTCGCCTATCGGGATCAAACTTTTCATAGAGGGACCTGTTAAACCTCCCCCCTCTTGCTTCATATTCACTTATCTCAAAAACTTTAATAGGCTTATTCTCTGGGTTGTATTCGAAAAACTTTGAATTAACTTCAATTTCTCCTTTGGCATACTCTCTAATCTTTTGAACGGAATCGTCTCCTGATCCATTGTCCACGACGACAACATCATAATTAGGATAAGAAATTCTGTAAAGTGACTCTAGACATTCAATGGTATCCTTCCAACCATTCCAATTTAGAATGATTACAGAGACTCTTGGAAACTTCAACTCTTTCCACCCCCTTTTAAAGCATTCTTTAACAAATTAAAATCAACATTGTCAATGATTCTAGTTAACACTATCCCAATTCCGTATCCAAGAGCATAAACAAACAGGGGGATACTAAAATTTTGGGTAATTTTCAAGGTTAAATAATAAAGGAACAACGAGTCGAGAACGATCAGAGCAAGCTTAATAGCCCAACGATAAGAAGCCAAAGATTCTCCCAACTGGAGTTTCAGATAAGCAAACATTATAAAAAATCCCAAAGCTTCAGTTACGACTGTTATAATGCTTGCCCCAATATAACTCCATTTTTGAATTGCGAATATGTTAAGAACAAAATTCAAAATCGCCCCAAGTGCTGTAATTTTTGTATAAATTATCTGTTTGTCCATCGAATTTAGGGTGTAAAGTGCCGGATATGCCATAAAGGAGAATACCACTGCCCAAATCAAAATTTTTAATGCAGGGATTGAAGCCTCATAGGCTTCACCATATACTAACAAAATGATCTCCCTTGAAAACAGAACCGTTGCAACCCCGATAAAAATTCCCAAAACGGTAAAATACTTTAAGGAGCGGTTGTAGGCGAATTTCAAGCTTTCTTTGGATCCCAAATACATTCTCGACATGAATGGATAAATAGTCGCAAAATATGTACCCGGGATAAACAGCAAGATGTACACTAATCTATAAGCAGCATTATAAATACCAACAACTTCATCCCCTCTCATGTATGAAAGCATGATAGAGTCAACCCAAAAGTAAACACTTACAAAAATACTGCTAAGAGCAAAGGGCCACGCTTCCCGCACAACACTCTTCCAGAAGCCTAAATCAACTCCAATTTTTGGCTTCAAAAACTTCCAAGTTGTCATAACGACATTATATCCTAAAACAATTGAATTTACAACAAGATAAACCACCGCAAAATATAACACGTTCAACCCAAGCTTTATAGCAGTTATTGCAAAAATTAAAGAAAGCACACTCTGCATAATCTGCCCAATAGACATAAACTCCATTCTCTCAAACGCTTGATAGAGGTCATTGAACAGATTATTTAGTCCAGCAAGGATAGTGGATAAGGTTATTATATATACAACCTTTCTTGTAGTTTCTGGGTAGCTCAGAATATTCACCACAGCAAAGACAATCAAAAATGTCAGCATCCCAAATAACAGCTTCAGAACAAGCCCATTTGCCAGATACTTCTCAGCCAGGCTCTTATCCCTCGCAACCTCCCTAACGGTCAAAGGGTCAAGGCCAAAGTTGACAATAACACCAAATATTCCATTTAAAGCCAAGGCGAATGCCAAAATACCATAATTCGTCGGCCCTAGATACCTTGCGGTATACATCACGTAGAAAAAGCCAAATAGCATACTAACGATTCTGGCAAGAAATAGCACCGTTATGTTCTTTGCTATTCTGTGGATGGTGTTCATTTGAGTTCCTCCTGTATCCCTTTAGGAAACTACTGGATATATACCCTCTCCAGATACTCTCTCAGCCCTTTCCTCCACTCCGACATCCCCAATCCAAGTACATGAAGCTTTGTATTCTCCAGTGCTGAAAACTTCGGCCTCCTAGCTAGTCTATTGAGCTCACTTGACTTTATGGGTTTTATCCTAACGTCCCAGCCCAGGATTTCAAATATAGCTTTAGCGAACTCATACCATGAGCAGTAGCCCTCGTTCACCATGTGGTAAACTCCGAACTCCGGCTTTAGCTTTAAGAACTCTTTCAAGGTCCTAGCGACGTCCATCGTATATGTCGGACTCATGAACTGGTCGTCCACAATTTTCAGCTCATCTCCCAGCTCTGCTCTTTCAATGACCCAATTTACAAAGTTGCCCCCCTTTCCCCTAGCACCGGCCTTCCCGTACAGGCTTGCAACCCTGATGATGTAATACTTCCTAGAATAATTCCTCGTGAAAATCTCCCCGGTATACTTGCTCGTCCCGTAGACGTTTATCGGATTCGGGACGTCTCCCTCGGTATAAGGTTTTCCTTTCTCGCCGTCAAAGACGTAGTCCGTGCTGATGTAGACGTTGATTGCGTCAATCTTACTGGCAATCCTCGCAACGTTCAGCGCACCGATGGCATTGACCGCAAAGGCCTTCTCCGGATAAAGCTCGGCATCATCAACCCTGACGTATGCAGCCGTGTTGATTATGATGTCAGGCTTCAGCTCTTTCAGAACTTTCAGGGTTTCTGGAATGGTAACGTCTAAGTCTTTGTGTGTCAGGGGAATGACCTCGAAAGAGGAATCCTCCTTAAGTATTTCAACTATATCCGTTCCCAGTTGACCATTTGCGCCAATGACCGCAACCCTCATCAGATAAATCACCTCAAAAGACCCATCCCCGCTTAATTGCCTCCTTTAGTGTCGGCCATTTCTTGTCT
>JAGSHR010000102.1 GCA_029855985.1 Candidatus Njordarchaeota archaeon | reverse complement strand
GTTTTGGATGAGTATATCAAAGCCTGGCCTAAAATTGGATTCTTAGAGGTTCCCTTCTGTTTCACCTTTTAGGTGCCTCCTTTCCTTTGTGTTTTGACAACCACATTTTACCGGAAAGGAGGCTTTTTGCATTTAAAAACAGCCAGTTATTTTGTCACAAACTCACTAGTACATGCCGTTTAAAAACGGGAACCGCATAATTTGGGATGAATCAAGCGGGACCTGACATCAAGGAAGACCACGTGAATTAGATCTTAATTTCATTACAAAAGCTTCGTAGCCCCACAACTTCCATAAAAAATCTATTTTATCATTAGATACTCCGGTCCTAGGAATCTGGTACCAGTCATCAAATCTTGTCAGATCTGTTCCAAAAACTGCATTTCTATATCCTGCATTACGAACCGTTTCAACCACGATTTCATTAATATCGCCCGGTGCGCTATTTGGATAGCAAAAAGAAATTATCTTCGTGTTCAGCTGATCCTCTAGTTGTTTCTTTGCCTCAACAACTTCATAGTATATTCTCTTTTCGGTTTCTCTGGCCAAGATCGGATGTGTCATTGTATGAGAGCCAATTTCTATCCCATAGGAGAGAACGTCCTTAAGTTGATTCCAAGAAATCGGCGCATAATTAAACGGAGGTGATTCTGGTATAGTAACGTGCAACGTTTTTCCAAGTTGTTTCAAAAAATTTTCTCGTTTTTGGGTATTAATCGAGATACAAAACTCGGTTAGTTCGTGCCAAGCCTTTGTCCTATATTCAGGAGATGTGAGGAGATACTGATGTTGCATTCCATTGTAATGTATTCTGAGCAGGGTTCTATCAGCTCTATCCAGTATATACTTAAGCCGATCAGGCCATAACCATGTATTTCCATTGATAAAGTCCACAGTAGGGAAAAAAGTTGCTAAGAAGTTATATTTTTTTAAAAGGGGATAGGCGTTATCATAAAAGTCCTTGTACCCATCGTCAACTGTGATAATCACAACATTGGTCAATCTCTTTCCCCTTCGCAGTTTGTCACAATAGTCCTTTAAGGTCATGACTCTCCACCCACGATTTATCTGACGCAACTGCCATTCGAATGTTTCCCGATCGATTTTGTAGGAGTAATTAAATCGCTCTCTCTTGTTACAAAACCTGTGATAAACAAAAATCCTTGGAGTATGCTTGGTAACCGAACTCATTGCTTTGCAAACCAAGGGGCAACGAACAAATAAGCTTTTAATTTTCGCTCTTACAAAGTTCATTTCTGGGTTGCTGTTTCCACAAAATTCCAGCTGCGTTTCGAGTCCAAAAAATCTATAAGTCCCTGACGAGCTTCGGATAGGTATTCGAGATGTATTCACTAGACCCATTTCGAGATATTACTCTACCAGGTATTCCAACCACGACAGAATGATCAGGTACATCTCTAGTCACAACGCTATTTGCTCCTATAGCTACGTCATTCCCTATTCTAATCTTCCCAAACAGTTTAGCGCCGGGACCGATATAAACTCTATCACCTAAACATGGAACTCCTTTTCTTTCACCCCTAAAAGATTCACCGATTACTACACCCAATGAAATGTTACAATTATTCCCTATTCTTGCCTTGTAATGAACAACAATCCCGCCCCAGTGTCCAATGTATAAGCCTGGGCCTATACGAGTGTTATATGGAATATTGATATGGAACTTGTTTCTTAGCCTGATCAGAAAGAACCTCGATAATATATGAAAAGGGATACCAAACAACCACTTCCCCGCCCAATATGATGCAGTACGCATCCAGAAAATGTATCTAAATTCAGGATACAAAATGTATGACTTGATAAAAGCAAAACAATCCGCAGAGTTTGCATATCTGAATAAATCAGCTTTGACTGTTTGAATATATGTGGAGCCAAAATTCATCGCTTTAATCTCAAGCAAAAAGAAGACCCATCCACTACGGAATCCTTAATAGTCATTTACGTAGCTCTTATCGTTTTTGCTTGCTTTTTTACTTTCAAAGAAGAAGACCCGGTTTCTGATTCTTATATAATTTACATGCCTATAAACTTTAAATCCTGCTCTTATGTGAGATAAAAGTGACAATCTGTTTAGAAAGTGTATCTCTCCGTAAAGACCCGGTGCATCATTTTCGACACTCAAGTCATAGGCAGCTTTTATCAAATTAAGAAAAAGGCCTCGCATTCGGTGACGAGGCTCAACGAAAATTCCATAGCATGAAGTAACTTTCTTTTGCTTCATGTTTAGCACATAGCCACTAGGAGACGGAATTTCATTATCAATCAAAATGAAACAATCCGCTATTATTTTATTGCAGTATTCAATATAGAGAGATTTGGTTTTTCTTTCTCTGCCCCTCGCTCTATAGTAAACTGTTTCAAGATTTTGAGGCAGCTCCTTCTGAATCCGGTCTAAAAGTTCATAACTAAATTCTTCTGTGCGCATAATGTAATCTGAACCTAACCTTCGCATAACTCCTAAATTCCTTGGTCTATCACAGTGTACAATATAAAACTTATTATAAAGAAATAGAGAACCAGGAACCCTTTTGGTCATTTCAAAGGCTAAGAGATCCCACTTCCTATTCCATAATAGCTGTAATGCTTTCACTATGTTATGCTTAAGTGAGGGTCTAGCAACGTCTAACATCTCATTTAATCCTGTTCACTTTCCTTAATCTTAAGATACTCCTAATTTTCTGCTTTAAAAGGTGTAAACCAGGCAATGGGTCACGAAAGGACAGAAGGGCAAATCCCAAATGGTAAGCTAATAGTCCTTTCGCCTGTCGTCTTATTGTCTCTGTTCTCCTATATGCCAGCAAAGCTTCCCAAAGTCCCTCTTCATGAATCCATGTAGCTTTTTTTCTCTTTAAAGGATAAACATTTGAGGTGATCTCTGATAAAGCAATAGCTGGTAAGTTCACTGCTCCAGCAATAGCTACGCCAGACTGAAGATCGTTTCTGCCTACTGTAGGTTCGATAATATAGTATTCATCCCAAATTATGCACTTCTCAGTAACATAGCCCATGGCTGGCATTTTTGATGGGAGCGGCCTTGTTTTGAGCGTCATGCAAGGATACCTGCAGACATATTTCCCAAATTTTGACACGATCAGGCCCCAAGATCGCCATTTGCCAAGTGGGATGATACAATTTTGGCGGCCTTGCGGCGCAGTTCTCCCTTCCTGGTTCCGGGTATCTGCATCAATATCAAGAAAGAGTATCTCTGCGTCACGTAAACGCGTTCTGAGCATGCTGGAATTCATCCTGATACGTCCCTCGGCAAGCCGCACCATCATCC
>JAGSHR010000103.1 GCA_029855985.1 Candidatus Njordarchaeota archaeon | reverse complement strand
TTTTACGAAATTGGAACTTAAAAAAGTAAAATTTAAATGTCTGGTTTCTGATATAATATTTCGAAATTCTTTCTCAAATTTCCCTAAATGGTGAATTTTCATGCCTGATCTGATTGGTCAGTGGTTAAGTTACCCTGCAACTGACGCAAGGATTCTATCAATGCTGGGGATCGGTGTTCACTGGGCAATACTTCAATTCACGTTAGGTTTGCCCTTGTACGCAGTGATTTTTGAATATCTCTCTCAAAGATTTGGCAACGAATCGTTTAAGAGAATGTCACGAACTTTCTCGAAAGTAATGGTCATGATATTCCCTGTAGGTGCTGTAACAGGAACACTTGCCGAATTCGGTTTAGCACTTATTTGGCCTAACCTATTAGTAATTGTCGGGAAATACTTCTTCTTCCCACTTTACTTGGAAATTTTCGCTTTCATAACAGAAGCTATCTTCATCTACATGTACTATTACACATGGGATACAGTGAAACCAAAATTCCACTTAGCGATCGGTATACTAGTGGCTTTTGGGGCAGCTCTTTCCGCAGTTATGATAGTATCCACTAATAACTTAATGAATATACCCCCCGGCATAAACATTCACTATGATCCATCTACGGGGACTTGGACGGAACCATCATTCACTTTGTATATTCCAGGTACTGGCTGGGCTACACTAACGTACACTCAAGTTAGGGATGTCATGTTGCACGATCCAAATACCTTCCACGCAGTGTTAAAAGCCACTGTAGAACAAATTGGTGTTACAGGTATTGTATTTCTAGTCCCAGGAGCGCTAGCCAGCTCACTTCACGCGATATTCTCAGCATACACAACAGTGGGCTTCACAATAATGGGAGCTTACTCCTACAGGTACATCACAGCTAGAAACTCTGAAGAAAAGACATACTACCTAAATGGCTTAAAATTAGTGACACTTATAAGTGCGATAGTAATAGCAATACAAGGATTCATCATTGGGGACTTAATGGGTAAAACAGTTGCTGTGTACAATCCTGAAAAATTCGCGGCCATAGAGGGAACAAGCAAAGATATATTCAGTCTCACAGAAGCACTGGGATTACATCCAATAATCGCATGGTTAAGTTACGGTGATCCAAACGCCATTTTGCCAAATTATGATGCCATCCCAGCTGAATTTAGACCACCATTAATAATCCACTATGTTTATTACATCAAAATAGGTTTAGCACTTTTACTTGGGCTTGACGCGCTTTTAATGGTGTTCCTTTGGTACATTCTAAAGAAGGATGTTCCAGAATGGTTGATTAAGTTAAACATTTTAGCCCCGTTCATCGTGATGTTTGTATCAATGCTAGGTTGGGGCGTTAGGGAACTCGGCAGAAAACCATTTTCAGTGTATGCGTTGCTGAAAGTGAACGAAGCAGTCACACCGATCGGTTTACCAGGATGGATATATGCGGGAGTAGCTCTATACATTATACTAGTGGGATTCGGACTACTCGGTTTTATACTCTACACCCTTAGAAGGAGGGATTAAATATGGCAGATCCAGGTATCCCACTAGCAATGATGGCCATTTTCTTCGGCTTCCACATTGTATTAGTGAACGTGGACATGGGTTTAGGAATAATCATACCGATACTAAAGAGGCTGGGAGAACTTAAAGGCAAAGAGGTTTACATAAGCGAAGCAAGGAAATACATGAGATTCTTCGCGATTATGTATGCTTCAGCGGGAGTATTCGGTACAGGATTCACAGTTTTCCTGTTAACTTTCTTCCCAGAATTCCTGTGGCTTGGCGGTATCGTTGCTTTTGCACCGTTCGCTGTGGCAATCCTGTTTTTAACGTTAAGATTCCTCACATTGACATTGTACTGGTATGGCTGGGACAGATTTAAGCCAGAGTTACATTTTTACATAGGGATTGTTTTAATGATAACAAGCTTTGGGGTTCCCTTCGGTTTCAGAGCAGTGTTCAGTTTCCTAAATGTCCCGCAGGGAGTTGAAAACATCTCACCATTAGAGTTAAATGTTGCCAAAATGTTCACGAATCCTACGTTGCCTCCGCTGTACTTGAAAAGCATTTTTGGCGCTTTAGCTGCTACATTTTTCACGTTAGTGTCGGTTTACACGTACAGGTACTATAAGAAGCTTGGTAACCAAGAAGACAACATATATTTCATCAAGTTATACCTAAGTTATGGTATGTTGTTCTTATTCTTGCAGTTCATAACTGGTTTCTGGTATCTGGGTTCCCTAGCGGCATATGCACCATATAAATTCGGTAATATTGCTGGAGCATGGTTTGGAGGAACAGTAGTATCTGATTATAGTTGGCTCTTTGCACTAAAGTTGTTCTTTGTAGCGGTTCAAGTTGGGGTTATACTATATATTTTCTATTGGATGCTGGAAAAGGGCGAATTCAATTTAAACGACAAATACACACTGTACGGATTATTATCAATTGGACCAGCATCACTGTTAACTATTGTTTTGGGAGAATACCTTAACGCGTTCAGTCAGTTACCATACTTCGTTGCACAACCATCTCTAGAAGATGCATTACCAATGATCAACGTATTTAATTCAATCAATGAGCTAGCAGCAATCTTTGATGTATACTCTGTAGTGATATTTGCTGGAATACCATTAATCCTAGCATTCCTAGTGCTATTGTACTATGTGATAGCGGGCAAAGTCAACGAGTAAAACCAATCACAAAACATATTCAAACAATTTTTTTCTTGTTTTTCTTGGAACTAGTTCTCCTTTAAAATGCAATTTTTTCTTCATTTTTTAAAGCACTAAAACTTCTTAATATCTGCATACTGTTTCCACATTTAGACTTTTCAAGGGATAGTTTCAATTGTTGCATAGTGTTCAAATTGCCACCTAGATACGATGTAATCATTGTTGGCGGCGGAATCGTTGGAGCAGGCATCGCTAGGGACCTACAGTACAGGGGTGCCCAAGTTGCATTATTTGAAAAAAATGATTTTGCAACGGGAGCAACTGGGAGGTCTCATGCGCTTCTGCATAGTGGTGGAAGATATGTTGTTAAGGACCCTGAGTCAGCTCGAGAATGCGCCGTTGAGAACAAGGTGTTAAAGAGAATAGCTAAACATATAGTTGAGGATACTGGGGGGTTATTTGTAGCTTTTGACGGTTATGACCCAGAAGATTACCCTGAGAAATTTTATCGGGGCTGTAAAGATACGGGTGTTGTTTGCAGGGAGTTAACGCCCAGGGAAGCGTTGGAGTTGGAACCAAACCTTAACCATAATATTAGGGAAGCATATTGGGTGAATGATGGTCACATTGACCCTTTCCGATTAACATACTTGAATTTGTTGGACGCAATGGAAGCAGGTGCAACCATCGAGAATTACCATGAGGTTACCGAGTTTTTAGTGGAAAACAATGAAGTTATTGGAGTTAAGGTATTCGACAAGTTTAAAGGTGAAACCTTTGAAGTATACGGAGATGCCACAATTATCGCTTCTGGAGCTTGGGGAGACAAGCTTTTAAGTAAATTAAACTTAAACCTAGGTATAACCCCAAACAGGGGTGCAATAATCGTTTATGGTCGAAGAGTTTTTAACGCGGTCATAAACCGTTTAAGACCTCCAAGTGATGGAGACATAGTTGTTCCAAGCTTTGGGACATCCCTGCTAGGAACGACTTCCATAGATGTTAAGAACCCTGAGGACTATGAACCGTCAAGGGAGGAGATAAAAAAGTTAGAAGCTGAAGGTAAAGTGCTCTCTAAAGTTCTATTCAAAACTAGAATCCTTAAAGTTTTCTCGGGGTCTAGGCCCCTAATAAGCTCGGGGGGTCGGGAAGCAACGAGAACATTTAAAATCTTTGATTTGGGTGACAGGGGCTTTGAGAACCTCTATGTTATCGGTGGCGGTAAGCTTACAACCTATAGGTTGATGGCCGAGAAAATGGGAAACGTTATCGCTGAGAAACTTGGTTTAAGTAAGGAATCAAAAACAAGTAAAAATCCACTGCCTGGTTATTATGACCCCATTGAACTAGAAAGACTGGAGAAAAAATACCCAGAATTGAAACTCTCCATAAGGAGAAGCTACAGTAAATGGGGAAACATCGCGAAAAACTTCTATTCCGAAAAAAGAAACGACATCGTGTGCTTATGCGAGCAAGTGACCGCAAAGGAAATCTTATTCGCCATAGAGAAACTAAAAGCAAAAACCATACCAGACGTTATGAGAAGAACAAGGGCAACCATGGGACCATGTCAAGGTCAAAACTGCATACTCAGAATAGCTTCAATACTCCTAGAGAACCAGCAAGGCTATGAGAAAATATTAATAGAAGATATTATTCGAACACTAAGAACAAAGTGGAAGAGGTACCTTCCAGTAATTAACAATAACCAGCAAACCCAATTTGAACTACACAAAGCGGTATACAGGTTAACCCTAAACCTAGACAAGATCGCTTGAAAGGGTGATCAAAAATGAAAACAGAAGTTCTAGTTATTGGTGCTGGTTTCGCTGGGTTAAATACAGCTTACCAACTAGCAAAGCGGGGATACAACGTTACCGTTGTATATAAGGGTTTCGGAGCAACCGCCATGTCATCGGGTTGTTTTGACATCCTAGGATACTCTTACAAACAAAATGATTACACGCTCGACCCGATAAAAGCATTCGATCACCTACCCGAGGATCACCCATACAAGATAATCACTGGTGGCAACAAAAACGAATTTAAAAAACTGATAAAACAAGCTGTCGACGCACTCCCAGAAATATTCAGCGATTTTCTTCATGGAGACTATCTGAGAAACAAAAATTTCATAACGATGGGGGGAACTATCAAAACAACAGCTTACGTTCAGAAAACAATGAAAGGAGCTGAAGTTAACGATGGAGAAACATATGTGATTCTCGGTTTAGAAGGCGTTTATGATTTCCACCCGAAACTCGTAGAAACGATGCTTAAAACTTACCTTAGAGCCTATGGGTACACAGAAACGAGAATAAAAACAGTTACTCTGAAAACGAAGGATCTAACGGACAGCATATATGCTTCCGCCTATTTGCCCCTAACAGTGAACATCAAAAAGTTCAAGAAAGTGCTTGAGAAAACTGCAAAAAAATATAGTGGAGTAAAGTTAATTCCCCCGCTTATCCATAACTTCAAAGTCGCGCGAGACCTAATTGAATCATTTGAAGGCGAAGTTAGTGAAGTGCCAGCTACACCAATCTACTCTCCCGGATTAAGACTCGTTGAAAAAATGATAAGCATTTCAAAAAACATGGGAGTGGCCCTAAAACACGTTGAGAAAGCAAAAGTGAAAGCAAATACAGGAAAAGTAATCTTGGAAAAGAATAACAGGACAACTGAGCTGAACCCAGAAATAGTAATTATTGCAACTGGGGATCTCATTGGCGGTGGACTTGAAGTAAAAGGAAGCGCCATAGTAGAAGTTGTAACGGGGAAAAAAATAATAGGAACCATTGAGGATAAGCCTTCTGAAGACTACTTTGGCCATGATAAAATCTCAAGAATCGGAGTTAAAGTAAACGAGAAACTGCAAAGCACAAAAGAAGAAGGTGCAGCGAATATCTTTTACGTTGGATCAATAATCGCAAACTATGACTATAATCTTGAAAAATCAGGTCTAGGTGTTCCCCTTTTGACCTCATGGAAACTCGTCAAAATTCTTGAAGGAGTGTGAGTTACGTTGGAAGCGCAATCTGAGAGATGTATTAACTGTTTGCTTTGCGTTAACGTTTGCCCACTCTTAAGAGACTCTGTAAGTATCTTCTCACCATACCCCAACACTTTGGTGAATATTGACCGAGACGAAAGAGAAAAGAGTTTGCTTGTAGATGTTAATTATTATTGCTTGACGTGCTTGCAGTGCATGGTTGTTTGTCCTAGGAACTTGGATCCAACAAAAGCCATAATGGAAGTTAGAGAAAGGTACGCTAAAAAACTGTTGAGAGATTAAAT
>JAGSHR010000085.1 GCA_029855985.1 Candidatus Njordarchaeota archaeon | reverse complement strand
AGATGTGTATAAGAGACAGTTTTTAGCGATATCTGAAACTGTTAGCCCCCACTTGGCGTCTCTGAGAACTCTAAGTATTTTTTCCTCTGGATCCAATATTATCACTCAATAAAACTCAAGACTGAGACTATAACGGCAACTTCTAAAAAATACAATATATTTGATTCAAATTTAATTTGTTGTACTTGTTGATCAAACGTATAAGGTTTCATTATACAAATTTTTTAATGGTTTTTTATTTATCTTTAATGAGACTATTTCTCGTTGGTGAAAATATTGTATAAAGGTGGATGGGCAGGAAAAATTCTAAGAGTCGATCTAACCAAGAACAAGATAAGCGACCAAGAGTTAGATAAAGACTTGGCGTTCAATTACATTGGCGGAAGGGGTTTTGCAGCAAAAATTCTTTGGGATGAGTTAGAACCTGGGACAGATCCATTGTCTCCAGACAATTTACTTATAGTTGCTACAGGACCTTTATCAGGAACCCCTGTACCAAGCAGCGGTAAGATCGTTGTTGCTGCAAAATCTCCTTTAACTGGTGGTTATGGAGACGGAAACCTCGGAGCAGAGGCAGCTCAATACCTTAAAGCCCATGGTTACGATGCAATAGTGGTTAAAGGAAAAGCCGAAAAGCCAGTTTTATTGCATATTCACGAGAATGGAGTAGAAATCAAAGACGCATCATCTTATTGGGGTATGGGAACGTTCGCTGCTATCGACGCATTCAGAAGCGATTTTGACAAAAACGTAGCAGTTCTAACGATAGGTCCTGGAGGAGAAAAACTAGTTAAATATGCAGTGGTTGTTGGTGAAAGAACGCGTTCAGGTGGAAGACCAGGGATAGGTGCCGTATTTGGTTCAAAGAACCTCAAGGCCATAATTGTTGACAGGAAATTGGACGTTCCTATCTATGATGAAGAGAAAACCATGGAGCTCTACAAGGAATCCGCGAGAGACATCAGACAGAAACCAATGTATAGAGAGTGGATCAACAAGGGTACAATGATGGCCGTGGAGTGGTCCCAAGAGAATAGTGTACTCCCAACATTCAACTTTAGCGAGGGTGTATTCGATGAATATGAAAATCTAAGTAGTGAAACCATGTTTAAAGAGTATAAGTTTAAGATAACAGGTTGCCCGCTCTGTATAACACCTTGTGGAAACATGAGCAGAGCCAAAGTAGAACCATTCAAGGGCGTAGAAGTTGAGTTAGACTATGAAAACACGGGAATGTTGGGATCAAATCTTGGAATCGGGTCATTAGATGCAGTTATAATGTTAAACTATATCGCAGATGATTACGGTGTTGATACGATATCAATGGGTTCAGCAATAGGTTTTGCAATGGAATTAAACCAAAAAGGAATACTACCAGAAAAATACAAAGACGGGTTAAAACTCGAGTTTGGTAATGTGGAAGTCGCTATCGAGGTTGCAAATAGGATCGTTAAGAGGGAAACTGAGATAGGGAAACTCTTGAGTGAGGGAGTTAAAAGAGCCGCGGAGATAATTGGCAACAACGCTGATTTATACGCAATACACGTGAAGGGATTAGAGGTTTCAGCTTATGACTGTCACGCAGCCCCTGGTATGGCGTTAGCTTATGGTACTTCCCCAATCGGCGCTCATCACAAAGATGCGTGGTATATTGCGCAAGAAGTCAAGGTTGACAGATTGTCCTATGATAGGTGGAAGGCGGAGGGAGTGATTGAATTACAAAGAATAAGGGGAGGTATGTTCGAGTATTTTGTTGGATGCAGGTTACCGTGGGTAGAGCTCGGTTATTCCCTAGATTACTACCCAAGATACTTTAAAGCTATTACTGGTGAGGACTACACAATGGAGAAATTCTTTGAGATATCTGACAGGATATATGCATTAATAAGAGCATTTTGGATCAGGGAGTTTGGTCATTGGAAGAGAGAGTACGATTATCCACCGAGAAAATGGTTCGAAATACCATTGTCGAAGGGCCCATACGCTGGAACGAAGCTTGACATAAACAAATATGGGGAACTACTAAACCACTATTACGATATAAGAGGCTGGGACTACAACGGAGTGCCAAAGAAATCAACTCTAAGAAGATTGGGCTTAGACTTCGTGATACCAACATTGGAGAAGATAGTGCAGATGACAGAGTAGAATCAAATTCTAAATAAAATATTTTTTAACATTTCTAAACCTAGAATAATCTAGTAAAGTTTTAGGATTTCGTGAAGCAAGGTTATTCTCTTCATTTTTAGCGGTGAATTTATTGGTCATAAAAGATCGTTTTGGACGACCAGTGTTAAATTTAAGGATTGCTGTTAACAGTGAATGTAATTTGAATTGTTTTTTCTGTCATAGTGAGGGCGAGTATCCCATTTTAAGGTGTCAAAAAAAGGAGGCATTTAGGAGGCTAACAGCGGAGCAAATAATTCTAGTTGCCAAAGTGGCGGCAGATTTTGGAGTTAACGAGATTAAGATAACTGGTGGGGAACCATTACTGAGAAAGGATATAATTGAGATAGTTAGAGGTTTATCTTCGATACCCGGTATCAGAGAGGTTTCTATGGTGTCAAACGGTATCCTCTTGGAAAAATTTGCATCGAGTTTAAAAAATGCGGGTTTGAAAAGAATAAACGTGAGTCTCCACTCGTTAAACCCGGAGATCTACAGGAGAATTACGAGAACATACTATAAAAATGGTCCAGAGATAGTTTTAAATGGTATCAAAAAAGCATTAGAGGCCGGGTTGTACCCCGTAAAAATCAACGTAGTTGTACTTAAGGATTTAAATCACTATGAAATTTGGGACTTTATCAAATTGTCCGCTGATCTAGGTACTCCGGTTCAGTTCATTGAATACCATGAACCAAAGGAAGTGAAATCAAAAGTGTTTAGAGATCACTACTATCCTTTGCTTCCATTAGAGAAAAAGTTAGAGAAAATAGCTGAAAGATTAATTGTGAGGCGGATGCATGGGCGAAAAAGATTCTACTTGAAAAATGGGGCAGAGGTCGAGATCGTTAGACCAATGTTTAATCCAGAATTCTGCGCAAAGTGTACGAGGCTTAGAGTTACATCAAATGGTGAATTTAAACCATGTCTAATGCGATCAGACAACCATGTTGATTTCTATAGTGCATTCTTAAGTGATGACCCTGAAGAAAAATTGAAAGAGTTTTTTTTAGAGGCTGTACATCGAAGAGAACCATACTATAAATACCCTGTGGAGGTCGAATTATATGGGTGAAAGAGAAATTAAAATGATTGATATCACTGAGAAAAGCGTAGTTTACAGGTATGCTAGAGCGAGCGGTAAGATTAAACTAAAGCATTCTACTATTGAAGCGATAGTTGAGAATAGAATTAAGAAGGGGGACGTAATATCTGCTACGAAAATAGTAGCGATTCAATCTGTTAAGAAGACCCCAGACCTATTACCCTTGTGTCACCCCATCCCAATTACAGGAGTTAACGTGGAAGTAAATCCCAACGTTAACGAGAGTTATGTGGAGGTAATAGTTGAAGTTAAAAGCGTGGGAAAAACAGGTGTCGAAATGGAAGCTCTAACAGGAGTTATGGCTGGATTATTAAATATTTGGGACATGACGAAATACTTAGAAAAAGATGAAAACGGTCAATATCCAGAAACGAGAATATTTGATATTAGAGTTGAGAAAAAGGTTAAGGAGGATTATTATGGATAAGGTGGGGATAGTAAAGAAGGGGGATTTAGATCTTGTAGAGTTAATTGAAGACTTAATGAAATCTAGTAAAAAGGGTTCTTTTGGTGCAATAGTTGCGTTTATTGGTGTCGTTCGCGCAAAGGATAGAAAAGGGTATGATCTTAAATCTTTGATATATGATGCGGACAAAGAAAAAGCAACAGAAAGCATTAAGAAAATCAGAGATGAGCTTTTAGAAAAGTATGATGATTTAAAGGAGCTCTATATTTATCATGTTATTGATGAGCTTAAACCGGGGGAGCCCACTGTTTTTATATTAGCAGCCGCTGGTCATAGGGATGATGCGTTTAAAGCATGTAGAGAGGCAATAGACCGTGTAAAGGTTGAGGCTCCAATTTGGAAAAAAGAAGTTTCTGTTAAATCAGAGCATTGGATAATTGGTAACGAGATTGTTGAGGTTGATTAGTTTCTATTTTATTTGGTTTTTTTAAATAAGTGTGATTAAAAGTATAATCTTTATAAAGATTTTTTAAATGAAATATGATAACACTTAATAACTCAATTTTACGGTTTTAAGTATGTCTAACACCTATTTTAAGAGGGAAACTTCTTGAGTACTGACATTGAGGAATATGAATTTGAGGAAATATTTACTAGGGAGCAGTTAGCGGAGTTGTTAGAGAATATAGCTGATCAGATTAAGAAGGGATTTATCGTCTCAATACCCGCACCCATAAAGAAAGATGGAAAAATCAAAGTGACAATATCAGAGTTAATAAACGTCGGAATATCTATTAGGGCTAGAAAAAAGAGAACAACCATAACTTTAGAGTTAATAAGTGAGCCAACAGAGATACCGATGGAGGAAGCTGAGGAAGAAGAAAAGGAAGAAAAAGAAGCTAAGGAAGGTGAGTAAATTGGAGGACCCCGTTTCCATAATGAAGAAAATAAAAGATCTCACAAATGTTCTCTATAGTTTCTATAAGTCAATATGGAGTTTCTATAAAAACAAGGAGAAAGGCGAGGAAGAGAGTTCCTTGGAGGAAACATATCTAGTTTTCCAGCAAAAATACCTATCAAAGCTCCTTGAAATAGTCTCTGACATGCCAAAAGAGATCGGCAAAAGAGTTTACTTTGACTTGATATACACACTGAATGAGATCAAGGGGGAGCTAGAAAAGCTTTTCATTACATTGATTTATGGTAGAGACGTACAGTTACCAGAATCATTTAATGTGAGTTTAGATGAAGCTTTAGACATCCCTTTAAAAGCCTTTAACGAGCTATTGGATCTATTGGAGAGTCAAGATTCGCCGGAGAAGTTCAAGGAGAAACTAAATGAAGTTTCAAGACTAGAGGGTATAATGGATCAATCAGAGCTAATGGTTATGCGTCAGATAGAGTCATTTAAGGGAAAAGAAGATGATTTCCCATTGTTGATTGTTTTCAAAGTGGTTCACAGTTTGGAGGAGATCGTAGACAAGATTGAGGACATAGGAAACTATTTATCGAGGTAGCTGCGAGAAATGGCGGAAGTGTTATATGCTCTCATAATAATCATCATCTCAGGGATACTGTTAGCGAACCTAGCAAAATTTTATAAGACGTCCAGTGTTGTACCCTTATTGATAGGAGGTATGTTGTTAAGATATTTTGGTCTCATCAAACAAGATTTTATCCCAGATCTGGAACCAGTAATCATACTAACTTTATCACTTGTGTTGTTCTATGCTGGATTAACAATAGATCTAAAATACGTCATAAGGTACGCTAAGATTATAGCACTGCTGGCTCTTGTTGGGGTTTTTCTGTTCACTGTTATACTGGGGTATATGACTTACCTACTAGGGATAGGGCTAAGTTTTTCATCAGCTATTATTCTAGGAGCTGTTCTTGCTCCAACGGATCCAGCAGCGTTATTTTCGATAATGGAATCACGAACGAAAGTAAAAAGAAAGCTTAGGGCCATATTAATTGGTGAATCTTGTTTTAATGATGCTTCAGCATTCGTTACAGTATTCATAATACTTGTTCCATTGTTGTTTGAAGGGGGAAGTGTTCAACCAATAGAGGTTGTGGGTCAATTTTTTTGGAGCATAATTGGTGGAGCAATAAGTGGAATAGTTATAACTTACATCATAGGCAGGTTAATTGAGCAACTTAATGATCCAACTACTACTAGAGTTTTGGTTCTCACAAGTTCGATTCTCTCATACGTGATGGCGGAAAGTTTACATGCAAGCGGTGTTATCGCAGCATTAGTAGCGGGGATACTATATGGAAACTTGAGAACCCTAGGAATTACCCCCCTACCAAAGCGCTCCCTAATCGAATTAATGGAAAGTGTGAACTTTATAGTTGAGATCTTTATATTCATACTGTTAGGTTCATTAATTAACCTGCAAGTACTTGAAACTGTAGCAATACCTGGAATAATAATAGCTCTCGTAGCATTGTTCGTCGCCAGGCCTCTAGTTGTATTCATTTTAACAATATTTGAGAAAAGAATAGATTTCAAGGAGAGAATATTCTTATCACTCGCTGGTGCAAAAGGTGTTACCTCTGGAGCACTCGCTCTAGCACTAGCTTCAAGGAAAGTGATAACAAACGCTAACGAAATACTTGTTTTAACGTTCTTTACGATTCTCGCTACAATAACATTCCAAGCGCTGTTCTTAGCGCCGATAATAAAGAAGTTCAATTTGGAGGAAAAAGAGGATGTCCTTCAAGAGTTAATTTTGAAGAGAAATGCTCTCCGAGAAGCTCTACTCGAAATAGTAGACAAGTATGCTAGTGGTGAGATATCCCCTGAGGTTTACAAGGAGATAAGCTCTGAGTTAAAAGAGGCTATCAGCGATATTGAAAGAGAGATTGGTGAACTAACAGAATCTAGAAGGAAGGTCATTGAGAAACTAACGGCTAAACTTAGTGCATTGAAGAAACAAATAAAGTATTTGGATGAGGAATACAATGCTGGCAAAATAAGCACTGATCTATATGAACGCCTAGTCAGTGATATCCGAGAGGAGATCATGGAGGTAGAGAAGCAACTGGAGGATCTCAAAGCCACAAAATCATAGCACGAGATAAATTCACATGGAATTTTTGTATCTTTTTTAAATTTTATTTCCAGAAATGGAGTGTACATTATGCTCTCTATGTTAGTGTAGGTTTGCATGTTGTCTATTTGGTATTATGCTGAGCTATTAAGTTGAAATCACTTGGTTAAGAAAGCACGATAAAATTTAAAAAATTGCATTTCCCTTTGACATATTACAGCTTAAAATTCTGATTGGAAAACATGGGATTTTGTGTCGGTGTTGCTGTTGGAATGTTGAAATTGTATAACACATTAACAAAAAAAGTAGAAGTTTTTAGACCTATCAGAAAAAATGAGGTTAGAGCCTATTTCTGTGGAATGACCGTGCAAGACGAGCCTCATATTGGTCATGCTAGGTCATTCATCGTAATGGATGTCCTCGTGAGATACTTGAGATACTTGGGGTATAAGGTTTTTTTCGTTAGGAATATCACGGATATAGATGATAAGATCATCCATAAGGCTCAAGAAGAAGGAATAACAACGTTTGAGGTAGCAGAGCGCTACATCAGGAAATCAATGAAAGCTTTTGATGCACTTAAATTGTTACCTCCAAATGTGGAACCAAGGGCAACTTGCCATATTATCGAGATAATAGAGCTAATAAAGAAGCTCTTAGATAAGGGTTACGCGTATGTGGCACCCAATGGGGACGTGTATTATAGAGTGAAAAAATTTAAAGATTACGGGAAATTGTCAGGGCAAAACATAAAAGATTTAGAAGCGGGGAAACGTGTTGAACCAGGTGAGTATAAAGAGGACCCATTAGATTTTGCTTTATGGAAGGCGGCGAAACCGGGGGAACCAAGTTGGCCGTCTCCATGGGGAAGGGGGAGACCAGGATGGCACATAGAGTGTTCCGCGATGTCGATGAAGTATCTTGGAGAGACATTTGATATTCACGGTGGTGGAAGTGATCTGATTTTCCCACATCACGAAAACGAGATCGCCCAATCTGAAGCAGCTACAGGGAAAAAATTTGCGAACTACTGGTTGCATGTTGGCTTAGTTAACTTCGCTGGAGATAAGATGTCGAAGTCTCTTGGTAATGTTGTGAAAGTGTTGGACTTACTGCAGATCTATGACCATGAGGTTATACGATATTGGGCTATATCAACACATTACAGGAAGCCAATAGAGTTCTCTGAGAGGGCCTTGAATGTTGCTGAAAAATCATTAGATAAGTTGTACTACTGGGTTTTCACATTGGAACTGGAGAGTCAGAACAGGGAGGATGGTACAGTTAGGGAAAACGTTGAGTCCTTTATTATGAACCTTGAAAAAGACTTTAGAGAAGCGATGAGTGACGATTTGAACACACCGAAAGCCTTGGGGGTATTGCATTTGGGATTAAAATTTATCTCCGAAGTTTTTGATAAGTTAAACAAGGAGGAGATGTTAGCTATAGTTAGTGTTTACCGCAAATTGGGTTCGATACTGGGGATTTTAGAGGAGTCATTGGAGGAGCGAATTAATGAGAAAATAAAGAGAAAGCGACCCATGGGGGAGATGCTTCCTAAGAGCTATAACGTGTCATCGGGTAAAGATGTAGCTCGATTTATTGACTTAATTGTTGATGTAAGATCTAAGCTGAGAGCAGAGAAAAAATACGATTTGGCGGATTATATTAGGGATGAGCTCAGAAAATTGGGCATAGTTCTAGAAGATACAAAGCAAGGGACCAAATGGAGCTTTGCGTAAGAACATATTAGCCTATCTCAAACTTTTCTTTTTATTATGTTCTTTAGGATGTAGATAACACATATCTTTATATTCTAATGCTAATAATTAGTTTCGAATTTAATTTTATTGAGTGAAGTAAATTGCATCAGAGAAGGACTAAGATACTTGTAACCTTGGGTCCTGCTAGCGATAAAAAAGATATTTTAATTGAACTATTTAGGAAAGGCGTGGATGCAGTTAGATTAAACTTTGCCCACGGTTCTGTTGAATATTTTGAGAAATTAGTGGATTTAATAAGGGAAATTGAAAGAGAGCTTGGAATTTATATCCCCATCATGGGAGATATCCAAGGTCCAACTATGAGAATAGGAAAAACCCCAAAACGTCAACTCTCCAGCGGACAAGAAGTATACTTCGTTAACTCCCTTGAAACCTCTAATATTAACGAAATTCCAATACCTCAAAGAGAACTTTTTGAAGTGCTTGATTTAGGTGACCTTGTGCTAATTGATGATGGCAAAGTTGAGATAAAAGTGATTGAAAAAGGAAATAAGATTCGTGGAGTTGTTGTTAGAAGCGGGGAAGTTAGGTCTAACGTCACAATTACTGTTAGGGGAAAAGAACCAGATTTGCCAGTAATAAGCGAAAAAGATAAACAATACATCGACTTTGGTGTCAAGAAGAAACTTGATATCTTTGCGTTATCATTTGTTAGAACAGCAAGCGACATCCAGTTGCTTAGAAACTACCTATCTAAAAAAGGGTATAGTAATGCAATGATTGCATCAAAAATCGAAACAAAATCGGCCATAAAGAATCTTAATGAGATTGTTAAGGAAAGTGATATGGTACTTGTTGCTAGAGGAGACTTGGGGATGCATTATAGTTTAGAGAAAATCCCACTATTGCAGAAAAAAATAATTGAGACAAGCTTGAAGTTCGGTAAACCCACTATTCTTGCCACACAGTTGCTAGAATCAATGATATATAACCCTGTACCCACCCGATCAGAAATCTCTGATATACACGTAGGGATCCAAGAAGGAGTAGACGTAATGATGTTGAGCGGCGAAACGGCCATAGGGAAGTATCCAGTTGAGGCAGTCGCTTGGTTAGATAGGACAATTAGGGAGGCGGAAAGGAATTATCTCCCACCTAAAGTTAGTTTAGAAGAAGAGACCATATATGATAAATTCTCGCTTGGAACCCTTTTGCTTGCTGAGAACATGAACGCAAAAATAATCGCTTACTCTAAAGAAGGGCAAACAGCTAAAAGATTGGCTAAATATAGACCAAGTCTTCCAGTGTATGTTTTGGTGCAGAATGAAGTGGTATACAAGAGAATTAAATTGCTTTACAGTATACACCCAATCGTTGTTCCGAAATCTGACATTGGTGAAGCATTTGAAGAGGGCAAAAAAATATTATTGGAGCGTGGTTTCATTGAAAAGGGCGATATAATCATCAAGACTGCTGGTTTAAGGAGAATGACGACTGACAGGTTAGAAGTTGAAATAATTCATTGAGGTGTAGAAAATGCCAGGTCTCAAGAGGGTTTATGTGTTCGATGAGGTTAATCTACAAGTAATCCTGGACTTTACAAGTAAGAATCCAAGGGCAATATATGATTGGGATGAGGACATTTCTAAGTTGAGTTTACTCATATCTACAGCTTCCTCAAAGGTGCTTGAATCTGCTGGAAAACCTGTTTTCAAATTTCATAAAGATATTGCTTTAATCGTTGGTAAGTATTCTGTAGTGGCTTTCTTTGAGGATCTAAGGAGGGAGGATGTTAAAACCTTGTTGTCCCATATCTATAAGAAGTTAATTAAGGAGAAACCTGTGACTGCTAATGAGATTGCGGAGATTGTGATAGAGGTAGTCAACAAAGAAAATTAAAATTATTTTCCTTTTGAGGAATATTTCTTAATTATTTCCTCCGCGTTGGGGGTAATGGGTATCTTTCCTTTTTCAAATTCTATGGGGTTTCCCTTTATTGTGGCATCGATGATGATTTTTGATTTTGTTTCACTTGACTTATCTAGGGATGAACCTTTTGATCTAGGTATTATAATATAATCTGTTGCGGGATTTGCTCTCGTAAGTATCGCCCAGTTTACTTCCTCGCAATCTCTAATGTTAATATCGGGGTCTACTATTACAACTTTCTTCATGCTCGTGTGCGCACCAAATGCTGCTAGTCCAACATCGATTGGTTCATCATTGTGCCTTTTCCTTATTGCTATGACGGCTTCAAGCCAACCGGAACCAGATACTGTCAAATGAACGTCCTCGACTGGGGAAACACTGTTTGCATACTTATAGATTTTTGCTTCTTTGGGGAATCCCATTAATGTTCTATGTTCATATCCTCCTGACAGGATAAAGTGGAAATATGGGTTGTTCCTATACGCCATCATTTTTACCTCGAGCACTGGCTCGTTTCTTATCTTGTCATAAGTTCCAGTTATGTCAACAAAGGGGCCTTCTTCATGTGTTTCGAATGGATTAAGGTAGCCCTCTAAAACAATTTCTGCATTCGCTGGATATTCTACGTTTACGCTTATTCCCTTCACTAATTCCAAGGGTTCACCGTTAAGGGTTGACGCTATTTCTAACTCGTTTTTGTCGATTTCAATCGTTGTTGCCGCTGCAAGCGCTGTTCCGGGGTCTACCCCAATCACAACTGCTACTTCAAGTTTTTTCCCCATCTCTTTTGCTTTTCTAAGATAGTGCCATAGGTCCCTTTTGACAACTCTCACCGCTAGCTTATCCTTATCAATTTTTAGCATTCTATGGTAGGATGCGTTGGGTACTCCTGTTTCTGGATCCCTTGCAATAACTATGCTAGAGGTTAGGTAATAACCAGCGTCTTTCTCGTAAATTTTTGGTATTGGGAGGATATCTAGTTTGACACTGTTTTTTATTATGTTTTCGTGGATTGGACCTTTGCTTACTGTAATAGTTTCAGTTGGTTTATCAATTGCATCAAGAAATTTTCTCAAAAATGTTTTCTCATCCGTGTTTAAAGCTAGCGCAAGTCTTTCTCGGTTTCCATAGATTCCTGAAACAACCTTGAAGGGAGAATTTTTAACTTTAGTGAACTCGATAACGTAATCTTTTTCGAATTTTTGGGATATAGCTGCGAGTTCGTATTTTGCATCAACGGTGTCGTTAATAGTTAGAACAAGGTTTCTTTCCCTCATTTTTTCTAGAATATCTCTGAAATTCTTTGACAAAATAAGCACCTGCTCGAAAATTAAAAAATAAAACTATGATTTGGGGTGTTTTAACAGTGTTTTGAAGATAAAAAATTAAGTAAACGGTCTAAATTAAATGCATTTTTAATTTGCTTCTTACAGTCCGGCGAACTCGTATGGGTTTCTCCAAAGGTCTTTTCTGGCTCTTTGAACTAGATCTTTAACTTTCTCATGCCACTGTAATAGGTCTTTTGGATCCTCTGGGTACGATATGAAAAGCTCATAGATGCTCTTATAGTAGTTATTGAGTATCCTTAACCTGTTTAGAAGTCTTGGTCTCTTAAGCATTTTCACCATTCCAACTACTTTCTTTAATACGCCTATACCCTCTTTTGGTTGCCCTTCTAAAACTGAGAGTTCTTCTCCCGATACAATTCCACTATGGATAATATAGTTTAGTTCGTCATTGCTGACTCCTTGAAGGAACAATCTGATCATTTCCAAGCTAGCATTTTTTGCCCCATCAGTTCTCATGTATTCGACAGGGTAAGACCACATTTGCTCCTTTGTTATTATGTCTGAACCCGATTCTAACAAGTTTGCTAGTGTCTTGTAAGCTAAGAATCCACCATACATTGCTTGTCCAATTCCTCCTCCATGAAGTGGGTTAGCTTGGGAACCCGCGTCGCCTACCAACGCGAAGCCATCTGCAACTAACTGGGATAACGCGTGCCTTACTGGGATCATACCTCCTCCAGCATCATATACTTTACTTGGTTTGACTCCCCAGAACTCCATGAATTCGTATGTTAGTTTTTGTGCATTAGCAGTTTTCTCTTTAGTGGGTTGTACACCAACGCCAATGTTTGCGACCATTTTTCCCTTTGGGAATATCCAAGAATATCCCCCAGGGGCGTATCTGTGATTTAAGTAGATGTATATTTTATCATCATCCCATTCTGGTTCTGAGTTGAAACCCACTATTTCCCTGTATGCGGCTGCTATATCGAATTTTTCAAGTGTTTTCTCTAATAGCATTCCTTCAGGCAATTTGTTTCTTAGTACAGCGGCTGAACCGCTAGCGTCCACTGTTACTCTTGCTCTTATTTCCTTTACCTCTTTTGTCTCTAGTGATCTAACCTTTACGCCATAGACTTTGTTATCTTTGACAATCGGATTAAGGGCTACAGTACTGTGGAGTATGTGGGCACCATATTTTTCTGCTTGTTTCATTAACCTTTGACCGAATTGGAGTCTATCAATAGTATAACCTTTTCCGTAAACTCTGATGTATCCTTCTCTATCTGGTGCGATAATGTCTGAAGCGACAATTCTGCTACCTACCTCTTTTCCATGTGGTTTTTCTATGCCCACGATTTCGAAGTGTCTTTCACTTATGCCATCTCCGCAAACTTTGTGTCCTATAACTTCTTTTGGTTTTCTTTCTACTAGTGCTACACTGTATCCTTCTTTTGCCAGTTTCAATGTTAACAAGGTTCCGCCTGGACCTGCACCTACAACTACTACATCATAGTCAAAGTTGCTCATATTTATCACATCTTTTTTATTTTTTCTTCATCTTTCCTTTTGGTTTGTGTTTCCTTTGTTAAAGAGAAAAGGTTTGACAGTTTTAAAAGTAGTTGTAAAATAAATTTATAAAGGTTTATTAACATCATGTTAAAGTGTAAAAAGACGAAAGAGTTGTATATAAACCTGCTATAAACATTATTTCACCTTTATAATCTCATGGACCCAATTAAAAAGCCTACTAATCCATCAAATGCACCAATTTTTCCCCATAGGCTAGCTTTAGAAGCGCCATTGTAGCCCTTTAGGGTATATAT
>JAGSHR010000067.1 GCA_029855985.1 Candidatus Njordarchaeota archaeon | reverse complement strand
AGATGTGTATAAGAGACAGCTCAAGAAGAACGGAAAGGCGCCAAAGGCCATAATAGTGGGGGAGGCAGAGACAATAGTTGCAACCGGTGCCATAATAGCGGGAATCCCGATGGTTGATGGCATAGACGTCTCAAAGCTCAGGACTGGAATGAAGGTTAAGGTTAATGCCGACAGAGGAGAAATCGAAGTTGAGGAGTAACTTTTTAACCTCCCTTTCAATTTTAACCTCGGAGGTAAAAGATGCCGAAGGGAATTTACGAGTGTCTCAATTGTGGATACAGAGAAGAGAAGGATTCAAGCGAACCCCTTCTTGAGCACTCCTGTCCCCGATGCGGGGGAGATATGATTCTCGTTGGTTACGTTACTGAAGATGTCACTAAAAAACCAGTAGAAGTCCCTTCATCAGGACAATCCGAGTTCATTGAGAATGAAACACCAGGCCTTCCTCCTGAGGTGAAAGCAAAAGTAAAGACATTTTATAACGCAAGTTTTGTAGGATTTGATGGAAGAGTGTTCGTCTTTGAAGTCAACGAGATACTTGAACCAAATTTTGAAAAGGTTCTAAGAGAGATGGAAGAACTAGGCTACTGGTGTGCACTAAAAAAACGCAATGGGAAGATACTGCTGTTTGTCTTCCCAGCGGGAGAAATCAAACCCGACAACAAATGGCTACCCTGGGTTTTTCTCGTTGCGACGATACTTACAACGTTCTTTTCAGGTTACTTGCTGGCGGTAAATTACATTTCTGCTCTGGACTATTATGGTCTTTCCGGATTCAGAAATCCATATTTAATAGCTCTTTCCTTCTCAGTAAGTGTTATGGCAATTATCGGAACTCACGAGCTTGGTCACAAAATAGCAGCTGCTTATCATGGTGTTCGCGCAACCATGCCTTACTTCATTCCTTTTCCCTTCAGCTTAATTGGTACTCTCGGTGCAGTTATAAGAGTTAAGTCTCCGCTTCCAACTAGAGATTCCGCAATAGATTTAGGCGCTAGCGGACCAATAGCTGGTTTCTTAGTTGCAATTCCGGTTACAGCAGTCGGATTAAAACTCTCAATAGTTGTTCCCCCAACTGCCGTTCCTCAAACAAAGGGAGGTGTCTATTTCGGAACTAATCTCTTGTTTGAGCTCTTAACCAAAGCGATACTTCATGTACCAGATAATTATGTAATATTCCTTCATCCAGTTGCTATGGCAGGGTGGGTTGGATTGCTTGTTACATTTCTCAACTTAATACCCGTCGCTCAGCTCGATGGAGGCCATATTCTAAGGGCGTTTATCAGTGAAAAAATTCACAGGGCAATAACATACGTAACAGCGTTTGTTCTTATAGGGCTGAGTTATCTTTGGAGTGGCTGGCTTATATGGGGTTTACTCGTGCTGTTAATAGGCTCTGCAGGCAATCCAGGTGCTCTAGATGAAGTTTCTCCGATATCAAAGAAAAGAATAGTTCTTGCAATAATTGCAGGGATAATATTCATACTTACAGCAACTCCGAGGCCAATATGGACTACTTAGATTTACCTGCTTCCTTGAGTATTTGTTCAATATCGTAGTATATTGAATCTCTCGAAACGCCAAAAATTCTGGCTAGTTCGGAAATGTTCAGGACCTTAGGATTGTAGTTAAAGGCCTCAAGAACCATGGCTATTAATTTTCTGCGCTCTTTAAGTGTGTATTCTCCAATAGGCTTTTTCTGGTCAAAAACATTGTAAACAACAACTCCCACAGCATAAGTTCTCCTAGTTACTGGTGTTGTGTATGTTTTTACCTCAAAATCAACAATTTTACTTTTTTCTGGAATTAATGTGTTGAGCTTTTCAAGGGTTTTGTTGATGGCGTTGTCCTTGTTCCGACCAGACGAAAACTCAGCCCTTACGACTTTGTTGGCAGTAATGGATTTATCAATTGCCAATACCACCCCTAAATTCATGAATGCTCCAAAACTTAGGTGTATCTTTGCGGAATTTACAAAGCCAGGAATATCTCGTAAGATATTTTCTGACCTTTTATTGATTTCTTCTACACAATCTTCGATACTTGAAGATTCGCAATGAAAGCTTATTAACATACTATAGCACCTCTTGGAACCTTTGCAATATTGAGCATGGTCATACTCAGTATTGGGCAGAAAGATATTTAAGCTTTTTTAGTCGAAATTCAGTTGAAGTAAACCTTTGGAGGTGATAATAAATGATGAGAAAGGCCCAGGGTGCAATTGAGTACCTCTTCATGATTGCCGCAGCGCTTGTCATTATACTGATAGTTGTCAGGCAACTTCAGAACAGGGGTAAAACTGCTTCAACAACTGCAAACACAGCTGAAACATCAATAAACAACACCCTTAACAGCATGCTTAGTGGATGATTTCGTGTTCTTTCATACTTTTTGAGTTTTTTTGTTTTTAAAAAAATTTATAAACACTATTAGTAGAAGATCCAATTAGGGATGCGATATGAAACATAATGCTCAGGCATCACTTGAGTATATATTTATGTTTGCACTTGCACTTGTTGTTATATATCTAGCACTAAAGAAGTTTATCGATCCTCGAACCGGTACTATAAAAAAGGAAGGACAGTTTGTAAATACAACTATTGACCGGATAAAGACTTCATTAAACTCTATAATCTCTTCAGGACCTTGAGCTGAATAGAGCCTTCGGCAGTGAGTTTGTCATGAAAGACCTTGATTTTTCCCGAGAGTAGGAAGCACGATTCAGATGTACACAGAATCACATTGTCAAAAATACCATTTCTAACGGGTGTTTTGTTGTGTAGAATGACCCCAGGAGAAGTAATTGTTAGAGTTACATTATAAGGAAAAGCTATGGACATGGAGTTATTCCCAAGAGTTATCCTGCCTTCAAAAGTTCTGTTATGAGAAACAATTAACAGTTCATATCCATTATCCTCCTTTACAAGCTTCAAAAATCCCGGAGAGGGATTAAAGTTAACGTTAATTCTGGCTATACTGTAATATACTTGAAGAGAAGTTCCATAGAGGTCAACTCTCCACGGATATGGAGGAGTTCTAAAGGAGAACAAAGCTATTATTTCTCCATCTTTTAAGGACTCTTCAAATAACAGAGTACCATTTTGGAGGGTGTAATTAAACAATGGACCATACACCCGCTGAAGGGGTTTGTTTTTCATCATATTGAACATCCACGTATCATAAATCACGTAATCAGGAGAATATTCTCTGACTAAATCAACCAAGTTATATTTTTCAAGATATCCTAATCCAAAAGTATCTACCATAAAGGGAACAACAGTAAGCCGAAGATAATAGGCATCCATAGGATTAATCGAAAGATAAGTGCCGTTGAGGTTTTCTTGATGGATATATGACAAGAGGTCCTCTCTTAGTTCCTTTGTATGAGGCGCACAAGAAATTCTGAGAAGGCCCTTAGGGTAGTTGTAGATAACCCCGGCATCAATTAGAGCAACTAGGAGTACTATAGATATCAGGATTCCAAGGAATTTCTTCCAGACATCTCCGGTCTTTAAAGTAATCTCTCCGGAAAGAAGATATATGTAGAGCACTAAAAGTAGAGGATATATAAATCGTGGATTTGGAATTATAGGAGCTACAATTAAATAAAAGATTCCATTTAAAAGTGCTAACGCTCCGAGAGGTTTTGAAAATAAGAGTTTGGTGCCTAAAGCCTTAAAAGGAATCCACAAAATGATCAAAGAGAACAATGGTAAGTAGTAAACTAAAAGTTCCAATGAGGACTTTTGAATATAGGTGAGAACATTGTTTAAAACCCAGAAAATACCAACGAAAGGAAAACCACGTGTCCCTTGGGCAAAATAAGTTTGATTGACATAATTTCGTGAAACCATAATTCCTAAAGGTATCTCAACAAGAGCCTTTGAGAAAATAACAATTAAGGATAATATGATTATGTAGCTAAAAACATTACTTAAACCTTTCAATAGCATCTTAAAGGAACTTAAATATCGGATGTTAAGTATATAGACTGTTAGAAAAATCCAGAAAAACAAGAACAGCACACATCCATATATATTACCAATTTTTGCTATTGGGTGAATCCCTGGAACAATGAGAATTATCCTTGCTATCTCTCTAGGCCAGATAACAATAATGCTTGTTGAAATTAATATCCACAGCATATATGCAAGAGGTAATACATATTGCTGATTTCTAGTTAAGATGTTTGGGAAATTCAAAAGGATCTTTCTCAATGGTTCAGATTCATAGAAGATCAAAAAAACAAAAATCGCAAGCAAATACGGAATTAAAGTAAATTTGACAGAAGTTCCAAGAGAAGCTGTCACCACAGAAAAATAAGAATATTTTCTTTTTTGGGTAGAGAGATATTTTGTTAAAAATAGAAGGGACAACACTGTGAATAGTTCAACCATGCTTTCATGAAGAACTAAAGTGTTTATTCGAATTGCTAATGGATCTAAAGCAAGAACTAAGGCAAACAGGAGACCAAGATTTTTGTTTTTAACTTCTTTTCCAACAAGATAAGCTATGAAAATCGAAAACAACCCTAAAATGAGAGAAAAAATACGACCCATTATATAACTGTCACCAAAGATTCTTATCCATCCCGCTAGGGCATAGTAGTATAGAGGCGGATGAACTGCGAAAATATCCCGATATGGAAGGATGCCATGGTTTATTAATCGAGCAATAAGAAGGTAAGTCCCCTCATCATAATCAACATAGGAGTTCATAACTGGCAGAAGAGGAAGCCTTAGTATCAATGCCAAAAGACATATCAACAACAGATAGAACGAAGATTTTTTCATATTTTTCACCCCAGTTTAATTTTATAGATCATAAGCACTCCCTTAGATTTGGTTATCTGTATTGTGTTTAATGAGTTTTTTTGAACAGTTTCATTAATTTTCACAACATTAAGTCCCCTATTTAACTCTCGGATTAATATTCTCTTTCCGTTGATACTTACATTAATTTCCATTCTTGTAGATGCAAAGAGGGTTAGATATATTTTGTCATAGTTCTTGCACGGGTTAAATGCTATTACTCCCGTCTTTCCTGAAATCCACGCAACATATAATCCTTCAAATGCAAAATATTCGACATAAAAATATTTTTTAGTAAATCCCCAGATATAATATTTGCCAAACTTATATACATTTCCCGGAAGCGTGCTGGAACATAAAAGAAGATTATGAAGAATTATCTCTCTATTTTTAGAAACATCATGAGATGATAAATCAAAAATCCAGTCGTTTCCATTAAGTCTTAGGAGCTTATATTTTTTGGCAAACTCCAAGGGATTTAAGCTGGGCGCATTTGTATCTATAAAAGCGAGAGTTTGAGGTAATGTCAAGTTCTTGGAAAAGATATTGTTCACATATTCTTCAACAGTCTTATTCTTGATGTGGCATCGATCAAAATAGGGATCCGTGAGAACAAGATAGTTAGTTCCCTCAAAAAAAGGTAACCATGGAGATGAATCAGAATGACACGATCCAAGAACCGAGACAGAATCATAATGAGCTGAGATCCACTTAAAATCATTAAGAACCTCTGGAGTTACATAGAAGTTTGCTTCAGCCGAAACAATATCCCTTGCTGTCCCATAAGCTGGAACTAGAAAAAATGATGCAATTATCATACTATAAACAAACATAATAACGCCCCTTGCAAGTTGATTCTTGGAATTGCCTCTAAAGTGCTCTACAAGAAGCGATAAGGCATTCATACCAGCGCCGACTAGTACTGGAAAAAATGGCACAGTCCATAGGAATTGTCTTTCCATAGCTGCAGCACTATAAAATGGAACAGGCACGTTAAGAGTGAGCTTATCAATGTTTAAAAATATAACAAATAAAACAAACACAAAAATTGATAAAAGTTCAATTTTCTTTGAGGATTTTTTAAATATGTAATAGGTAAGTCCCAAGATGATCAAAAAGACTTCCACATAATTCCCATTTCTGATAGTTGCCCACTTCCACATAAAATCAAAGAAGGCCCAATTATCATGACTTGTTGAAACATTAAAAAAGTACGCTCCCTTAGCTTCAATTCCTTGAACAAGGATTTTAGTGAAATAAGGATTGAGAACAGCATAGGATAACAGAGGAACAAGGAGATACATAAAGAGTATTGTCCTGAAATCTTTCCGAATAGATTCTTTACCTGTTTTTAATAGAGTTTTTAATAGAATATATACTAATATCACGAACACATAGTTCTGAAAAGAGTAGGGATGGAACAATATAGAGGCAGTTCCCACAATAACCCCAACCACGTTATAGGAAAATATGCTATGTCTAAAATCACTATTGTTAAGATATGAGGCTGTTAAAGCTAGCATGACCAAGAAAAAGTAAAAACTGACAAAATTTGGTTCAACATAGACAAGTAGGTAATAGTGGACAATGTTCGTAGAAAGTATAGCAAGGACCGAGTACATCGCAATTTTGTTATCAAACCATGTTTTAGCAAAAAAATATATCCCAAACACAAACAATAACCACGCAAGAGTTCGTATAGCAAGCATAACATCTGGTATTGACGATCCAGTAAGTTCTACTAGATAACTCGCGAGAGAATGATACCCCCCTGGATAAAAAACTACACTGGGGGAGGGAGCATCGGTTGGGAACATTGAATCATATCTCAATATATAGAGCACCTTTGTTGCATGAAAATAGTTATCCACGTTGTCTGCGGGATAAGTGTATGCGAAATAATGGATAGTTACCAAGAGAAATGCTGAAAGAAGAACAGTAATGATTTCCTTAAAGTCAAAAAACAATTCCAGATTTGGCTTGTTCCACAGAAGTAGTGAGGTAATAACAACAAAAAAAGTGTATGCCCAATAATATATATGAAGAGGAATATTGAGATCACTACTAACATAAGCCCCGATAGCGAGAACAGAAAGACCCAGAGCTGGAGAAAGTGTAATAAGTACGCTAAATGGAATTCTTGACCTCATTAGGAGCATTAAAATATTAGAACCCAGGATAAATGGAACAAAAAACCCTAAATATGGATTGTTTAAATAATACGCCAAGAGCACAACAACAATTGACAAAAGATTCCATAGTATAAGTTTCTTTCTAGGGACATGCATCATAAAGCATTAAAGGTAAGGAAGTCTTATAAAAATATACCCATTAAAAAGTTTAATGGGGTGACAATAATGCCATTATTTAGTTTTGGTTCCAAAAAGAAAAAGGTCAGACAGATGCTTGAATCGGGGCAGTTCGAGCTTCTAGTTCAGGAGGCAATAAAGGACAAAAAGGTTATGAACGCTCTTATAGAGCTTTTAGATGACTCTAACCCGGGAATTGTTGGTGACGCACTGCTAACATTTACACAGATCCTTGAAACAGATAAAAATGTCCTCAAGCCATATATAAATGATGAATCATTTAGAAAACTCATGTCGCTGGTACATAGCAGAAACCCCTATGTCAAGGAGAACGCAATGATTTTGTCATACAGTATTATTAAAGAATTTCCAGAGCTCGTAAAGAAATATCATAAGTGGATTGTTGAAGAAATAAAAAGTACTCTCTCAGAATGCAACAAAGATGAAAAGGGCTTCCTCCTCGTCGTGATAGGAGAACTTGGACTGAGCGAGTTAAAACCCCTCGTCGAGGAACTCACGGGAGTTGAGGACAAGGTTGTCCTACCATTTGAGGGCAAGAAGTGGGTTCCCCTCGGCCAGATTGCCAAGGAAACACTCGAAAAGCTCTGAGGTGATTTCATGCCGGATTTGTTGCTCTCAGTACTCCTCTTTTTCCTTTTGGTTCTCTTCGGATGGGTCATCCTAGCACTGACAATAGCCGTCCTCAAGTGGCTTGCGGTTAACGCTATAGCTGGACTTCTTGTGATTGGCCTGCTGAACTTTCTCGGGGTGACGCACGTTCCCATAAACCTAATGACCCTTCTCGTACTCGCTGTCGGTGGAATCCTTGGAGCATTCATCTTGATAGTCCTCTCGGTTCTGCACCTCCTCTAACGCCAAACTTTTATAAGGGCCCCTTCTACCCAGAAACGGGAAGAGAAAGGGGTGATGCTCATGTCTCACAAATCAGCCGAGATGTATGAACTGAAAAAGAAAGTCGAAGAGCTCAAAAGCTATCGAGGTCGTGCTACCGAACTGGTAAGCCTCTACATTCCAGCGGGCTACGACATAAACAAGGTAATGCAACAGTTAAGAGAAGAGTACGGAACGGCACAGAACATCAAGAGCAAATCAACGCGAAAGAACGTTCTTGGCGCGCTGGAAAGGGCCATGCAACACCTCAAGCTGTATCGAAAGACTCCGGAGAATGGCCTAGCCCTCTTCGTCGGCAACGTCAGCGAGCAGGAGGGTGTCAGCGACATAAGGCTCTGGGCTATAGTTCCTCCGGAGCCCCTCAAGGTTCGCCTCTACCGGTGTGACCAGACATTCGTCACCGAGCCCCTAGAGGAGATGCTCCGCGTTAAGGATGCCTATGGCCTAATCACCGTCGAGAAAAACGAAGCTACGATAGGGCTCCTTCGAGGGAAGCGCATAGAGGTCATAGACGAGCTTACCTCGAACGTTCCCGGAAAGACTAGGGCGGGTGGTCAGTCGGCGAGGCGTTATGAGAGAATTCGCGAGCAGGAAACCCACGAGTTCATGAAGCGCATAGGAGAACACGCCAATAAGGCCTTCCTGCCACTCCTTGAAAAGGGTGAGCTCAAGGGAATAATCATCGGAGGTCCCGGGCCGACAAAGGAGGAGTTCGTTGAAGGGGACTACCTCCACCACGAGCTCAAAAAGAAAATTATCGGCGTCGTTGACATAAGCTACCATGGCGAATACGGTCTCAGGGAGCTCGTCGAAAAGGCCAGCGACATACTTAGGGACCACGAAGCAGTGAAGGAGAGGAAGCTCATTCAGGACTTTTTCAAGCACCTCGTCAAAGATACAGGTATGATAACCTACGGTGAGAAAGAGGTAAGGCAGGCCCTCGAGCTTGGGGCGGTTGATACCCTCCTCATAAGTGAGGGATACAACAAAGTTCGTGTGAGAGTCACGTGCAACAACTGTGGCTGGCAGGAAGAGAAAACCATGAGCGAGCAGGAATTCCACGTCTACAAGAAGAAGCTAACGCACTGCCCCAAGTGTGGGAGCCAGAACCTGAGTTTTGAAAAGTGGGACGTTGCCGAAGAGCTCATAAAAATGGCCGAGGAAGCCGGCTCAAACGTGGAGATAATTTCCCTTGACACCGAAGAGGGCCAGCAGTTCTACAAGGCCTTTGGTGGATTGGGAGCTTTCCTCAGGTATAAGATTCACTGATTTTTTTACATTTAAATCTAAACTCCACTCCAAAGAATCAAAGAGAGAAAGACATTACATCTTCTCCGGGGCCTCTATGCCGAGAACCTCCAGACCGTTCCTGAGAACCTGCTTGACGGCCAGGACCAGCAACAGGCGCTCCTCCCTTATGCCCTCCTCAGCTTTAAGCACCGGGTGGTCCATGTAGAACCTGTTGAAAAGCGAAGCGAGCTCGTTGAGATAAGCAGGAATCAGGTGGGGCTTGATATCCCTTCCAGCGCTTTCCATGACGTTGGGGAACTTAGAGAGGAGCTTTATAAGTTCTTTTTCACGATTAGTGAGCTTTGAGAAATCAGCTATCTCAAGGAGAGACTTCCAGTCCGTCTCGATTCCACTTTCGCTGGCCTTCCTGATTATTGAAGCACAGCGGGCGTGGGCGTACTGGATGTATGGAGCGCTCTCGCCTTCGAAGTTAAGAACATCATCCCAGCGGAAGGTGATTATCTTGTCGGGGCTGTACTTGACGAGGTTGAAGCGCACTGCCCCAACGCCAACGGCCTCCGCTATTTCCTCCTTCTCTTCCTCGCTCAGGCTCGGGTTCTTCTGTTCAACTAATTCCCTCGCCCTCTGGACGGCTTCATTGAGAACCTCATCAACGGTGAAGCCGACCCATGTTCCTTTCCTACCGGAGAACTTACCCTCTTCACGGACAACGTGCTCGTAAGCCAGGTGGTGGAAGTTCTTCGCGCTTTCCTCGAAGCCGAGCAACTGGAGGGCGTATTTTATCGCCATCTGCGGGTGCCTCTGCTCCGCGCCGATGACGTTGATGACTACATCGGCCCTTCCAAACCTGCCGGGCATTTCCTCACCGTCAGGAGCGGTCGTCCATGTCTCGTGATTCTCTCGCTTATCCCAGAGCTTGTAGAGCATGTCGGACTTTACCTTGCCGAACTTCCAGAGGTGATAGGCTATGTCCTTGCCCGTGTATGTAGCGGTGCCATCGCT
>JAGSHR010000267.1 GCA_029855985.1 Candidatus Njordarchaeota archaeon | reverse complement strand
TAATTAACTAAAATTGAATTATTTATTAAAAAATTTTTGTCATATCCTAATCTATTTTTCACCTTGTAAAATCGTTTTTCAACCATTTTAAGCCTTGGAATAAAAACAGCCAAACAAGATTAAATGACAGAATAATAAAAAGTGAGCCACCGCTTAATAAATACCAAACAAGATATAAAAAATTTAAACTTAATGAAGATACACGTTGATACACTTAATGTGAAACAAACGTATGAAAATTTCAGTGAAAAATCCAAATAGTTGAAATTATCTTTAAAACTTTGAATCCCAATCCAAAAAATCGTTTAGTTCCCAAGTACTATTAGAGATTCCTCTAACTTTCCAATCCCTTATAGAACCCGGTACGGCTTGTTTGCCCACCAATTTAGAGCCATGAGCCAAACTCTAAACCTTTCCTTGACCTCATCTATTTTTCTCCCAATGGTTATGATTAGATACCACATATGCCCTACCAAAAAAGAGAAATATTAATGGATACTATATAAAAACTAAAAAACCCTGGTGAGAAATTTTGTTAAATGAAAAAACAAAACAACTTGAAGTCGTATGGATCACAAACGTTAGCACCAGTATTGGCGCTGTAGTTGGAGGCCTATGGTTTTATCTCTTGAGGGGATACCAATGTCCAAAAAAAGTGTATTTATTACATACTGGTGAGAGAATCAAAGAAAATACAAATCTAGCTAAAAAGATCATTGAATGGTTAAATATGACCTTTTGTGATGGCTCCTTTGAAGTAGAACTGTGGGAAACTAAAGATGATTATAAAACCTACAATAAGGACCTCGGGAATATACTCGCGTTAAATGCTAAGAACGCGGATGCTTTGTTATTGGACTTCACCCCTGGAAGAAAATATATGGCTATCTCCATGTTTAAATATCTCATAGATATTCAGCATGCCATCTCTAGGAAAACAGGAGTTTTTAAAGACGCTAAATTTCGTGATGCTAGAATCTTAAATCTATTCCTAACAAAATACGATGAATTCTACGAAGGGAACTATTTATTAACTGATTTCCCCATATGGGCTTACGATTTCCTCTTCTCTAAAAATGTCCTCGGAGACAGTATCACTATAAGTAGAACCAACAAGTGGTATAGAGGTGATTCATCCGAGTACCAAATGGTCATCACCCGCTACAAATTAATGAATCTATTGAATGTTTTCGCATACATGAAGTGTATGGAAGCTGATGATTTCAATGCGTGTAGGGAGAAAAACAAGGCAGTCTTCACGTTTTCATCACACCACTATGAGAAACCCTTTTTAGAATTCGAATTAAACCTAAACAGTGACGAGGTTTGGGTTAAACTGCTCCAACCAAAAATCAAATGGGATGATACCTACAGAATAGAAGTAGAGAAATTTAACTGTGAGCGCGGGAGCCAAGAAGACATTTGGAACATCCTCATAATGAGCAACATTAGACAACCCAGCAAGTACAATGAAATAATAGAGAAGATAGAGGAGTTTAATAAGAGAAAAACAATCAAGGGAGCTAAACCCGGAGCTATCGCCTTTGACACAAACGCATTCAAATACCAAATCCCATACACCATATCAAGATACATCGAACAAAAAGAAATACAAAACACTTCCATACTCCTCCTAAATCCCGTTAAAGCAGAGATCTCCACAATATTAGATAAATTCAAAGAAACAAAATACAAAAAAGAAGAAATCCCCATACTAGCAAAACTATTTAGAGCCGACAAGCATGAAATAGAAGAAGCATACCTAAACATAGAATGCAAAGAAAGAAGATATTGGTGGCTAGCATCACAATTGTTCAAGCACCTAGAAGGAAAAAACTACGCGACCAAAATTGGCAACTATGAACGAGGAGATGACGCAATCCTAAATGCAATCACCAAATACCAAAACGAAAACAAAAAAGAAGTAGTACTCGTAACGTTCGATGGAGAACTGGCCGATAGAGCCACCAGCAAAGACATAAACACAATCCTCCTACAACACCACGAAGCACCCAACAAAAAAATAAAAACAAAATGGTGGAACACACTTGAAACCATCTACTACGCCTCAGTAATATTCGCACAAACAAAAATCAAATACCAATCAAAAACCATCACCATCCACGGATTCTGGAGACAAAAAGACAGACAAAATCCCTACAACGAAGACCCAGTACTCATAAAAACGAAAAACAAAGACATAGGAAACATAGCAAAAGGAATCATACATCCATTCAAAATCACTCTCAGAAACAAAAAACAACTCAACAAATAAACACAAACTATTAAAACCCATTTTTTACCATAAATGGATTCCTCATGAAAATAAACGAAAACGAAACAATCATCAAAAAGAATACTAATACATCCAAAAACCCCCAATTATAATAGCTCGTACAAAACCTTAATCCTTCATGACTTTCAAACCCCTTTATTGGGAATTCTAAATGAAACAATAGCGAAAAAACAGCTTTTTGGTCATCAGCAGAACTAGCCTTTCAAACCCCTTTTCTGGGATTCTAAATGAAACAAATACCAAACTGGGCTAGAAAAATATCGAGAGACTACCTAAACTTTCAAACCCCTTTTCTGGGATTCTAAATGAAACCCAAAGCGGAGAACAATGAACGTGAGCAGGTACGAGATCTTTCAAACCCCTTTTCTGGGCT
>JAGSHR010000058.1 GCA_029855985.1 Candidatus Njordarchaeota archaeon | reverse complement strand
TTTCCGCCAAAAGGTACGCTAGTTTTGCCCTTTCTTTTTGCCCTGTGGATAACTCGTGGAATTTTGCCCTGTAAAGTACGGCATCGCTTAAACCCGCCCTGTTTAATATTTCAACTGCTAGAGATTCATCTTTTGTGTTATTGTATATGGCTTCAATTATTGCTAGATCTCCAAAGTAAGGTTCAAATTCGTTTGGTATCATAATTGATGCTCTCGCGTTTTCTGGTACCGTTATGCTTCCGGTTATGGGTTGAAACCTTGGATCCTTTAAGCCAGACACTGCCCCATAGATTAACCTCAGGAGAGTTGTTTTTCCTGCCCCCGAAGCACCTACCACTACCACCAATTCACCTGGTTTTATTTCAAAGCTAGCGTCTCTAATAACCAATCTCTGTAATAATCTTTCTTTTACACCAAACGCTTCAAGAACCTCTCTAGTCATGGGGCTAAGGTCCTCAAGTGATAATAGGCTTTCGAACACTTTGGAAACTTTTTCGAAAATAATACTACCATCTAGTTTGTTTACCTTCCTGTAACGGGATACGCACAACTTTCCACCATGTTTCTTGGCTATTGGATCTGTTTTCAAGAATTTTTCTATAAGCTCTTGTGCCTCTTTTGTTAATGGATAGTATAGAGTTGGCCTTCCGCTACCCGTGTCCCACAAGTATTTGAATCCTACCTTCTCGAAGAACGGGTTGTATTTCGCCATCATTGCTATTGTTTCGACTATAACCTTTTTCTTGCGCATCTCTGGTATTCGTCTCTCATTTATCCAGTCTATCGCCACTTTAACCGCTGTTTGTCCAAGTCCATCTGACCGGTAATCTGGGTGAATAACTACTCTGGATATCCTTGCTGCAGCGGTATTCGATGTTTCAAGGGCTTCCCATTTTGCTTCCTCCCAAAGTTTGGTTCTCGCTATTACGCTACCGTACTTCTTGTTTAATTCCATGAGTTTTTCCTTGTATATTTTTTCTGGCCAGAAGACGGGGTTAAACCATTCCTCTTTAAACACTTTCTCCCGGATGTTTTTTTCCAGCTCCCCGTTTGGTAGCCTTCTGTGCATCATTGGGACTGGAGGGTCCACTCTTACGTATCCTACTATTCTAGGCTCGTATGGGGCCCTATCTTGGAGTTCTAGCACCATAAATCTTGATGCTGGTGTTGACCCCCTTATTTCAAGTATGTGAACGTGTTCGTCCGTTTTACAGTTAGGGCATACTGGTTTTGTGTTACTCTTAATTAGTTCTCCGCACTTGTCGCATCGCCATACTGCTACTACTTCCTTTTGAGAGGCATAGTGAAACTGCTCAAGTTCCGCAATATCCTCGAAGTCTTTCTCGTAAATGGCTTCTCTCGCTAGTATCCTATACTTGTATATCTCCTTTCCCGACACTGGATCTGTTCTCGGTATTGAGATTATCTTTGAGTAGGCTGGCCAAACTTTTATTTCTTCCTCTTCGTATATTTTGTAGAGCTCGTACTCGTCAAAACTTAAGTAAACTTCGCCCTTCTTGTTTAGCTTCGGTTCTGATTTAGCGATTAGGATAACTTTATCGTTTGTTTTGAACCACTGAGCTATGTTTCCAGACATGTATAGCGTTATGACGCTTTTCCCTATTTTAACATCGAGGAGACCAAACCATCTATACTTGAATCTAGAAAGTTCTTTGCCAACAACCCTTCCTTCTAGTTTCAATCCCTTTATCTTCACCAACATTACACCTTGTAAATTTCTAAGATTTAATTAAATAATCTATGAGTGATTTTCAAAACATGAAAGTATTAACATTAAATAAGCTATATAATAATAAAATAGTGTTTATTTGTTTTTAATATAAAATGCGATTCTTACAGGAAAATAAGTCATTAACTAGAGGTGAAGATAACGTCTATTCTCATTCCTGACATAGATATTATTTTCTTAATTCCCGTGAATTTAAAGAACGATCTTAAAAAGAAAGAAAGACAACAATGTAACTAGCCTACTCGAATACTACAAAAAGAAGGATATAATAAAGGAATATGAGGTGCCCATGGAGGTATTAAAAAAGGGAACCAATGCTCTAGGCAAACACCAAATTTTAAAAATAATGTACGAATCGGACATTGATTATTTCGACTCGGATTATTTGGAATTAAAGAGGTTCGGCAGAGCTTTGGTTGAGGAAAGCAAAATTATTATCCCCACTAGAAACGGTGAGAAAGAGATAAACATGATGGTTTTTTTAACAGTTTTTGAAGTTGGTATAGGCATACTAGTGATCTGGTTACCAGATATAACAAATATCTACAAAGAAGACCTCATAGACATCTACTTTATAAATTACAAGAAAGTTAGGCTTCCCAGTGAGGATGACTCGACTACTGAAGTAATCTTACTTGATTACATTATTAATTTTATCACAAACAGGTTTGGTAGAGGCTCCCTTGAAAAGCCCAAAGAGATTCTAGAAGACATGTTTACCATGATATTTGTAAAAGGGATAAAAGCACAAAGCGATGGACTTCCTTATTCATTTATAAGCGAATATGAGGGGTTGATTTTTGACGTTTTAACTTTTCCTGAAAGGTATTATCCGAAAGATCCAGAAGCTCGAAATTCCCCCAGCTCTTATACTTACTATAGAACGAGAACTAAGGAGTATGTAAGAGAGGTTCTAAATAATATCTCCGTTAGACACGATTTCCCTGTTTTCGTGTCAAATAACAGGTTTTTGGGTATTAAGATACATACTTCGGATAGGGATTATTGGACCGAGAAACGTATTAAGCCCTTAACTAAGAGGATTGTATTTAATCTAACATTATACTCCAACGCAGTTCTTCAATTAAAATTGTTAAAAAACATTAATAACCGGCTATCTGAAACCATAAAAACCACGGCAGAGGCATCATTAAATGAGCTTGTAAAGATGAGGGAGGAAATCTTTAAGGACTTAGAGGAATATATAAATACAAGTATACAGAGATACGAGGTTTGGAGGAAGGCAATGGAGGATGCTATGAACGAGCTAAACATACCGGATCTATACAATGCGGTTAAAGAAAGATTGGAGATGTTGAATTCTTTCATTTCTGCGGAGCATCAAAGATCATCAGAAAGATTATTCTTTTTGTTAAACACGTTGTTAATAATTTCAAGTGCGGTGTCATTAATAGAGGCTTTTGTCGCCAATGTGGACATCTACATTAAAGTTATCGCCGTTATATTATCCGTAATTATTTGGCTGGCAATCACTTACCGCTATATAAAAAGATACATCTTATGAAGAATGTTTTAAGGGAGTGTTTTACTTGCTAACAATGTTTATCATTGGTTTTGGTGACGTAGGTTCAAACAAGTTATTTCCTAATTTAATTAAAAACATTGATAAAAATATGAATTGGAAATTCTTGTCAAATAAAAACGATTTAAAGCTAGTTATACTAGATGTTAAGCCCATGGAAGATTTAGTTGACAAACTTAATGAAGCATATAGACGGGGCATTGAGATAGAATACATAAACGACTCAAATGGATTCTCAAATGAAAAAATCATGGAAATATACGGCACTCATATTGTGAAACAAAGTACAGTTATCACCTATATTTCAGCACCAAACGAAGTTCACTACAAATATATTGTTTTAACAGCTCCACACTCTAATCTTGTTCTAGTAGAAAAACCAATTGTAGAAAATCTTGAAGAGACAATTAGAATCGAAAATGCACTACCTATGGAGACAATTGAAAAAATAAGAATGGTTGATCATTACATATTCAAAGATGCAGTCATGAACTTAATCGAAAACTACCCATACTTCTCTAGCGAATTAGGATCATTAACGAGTATAGATTTTTATTTGCTTGAATCATCCCCAATTAGGGCATCAAGAACATGGCTTTATGACTCTGGATTAATTCGTGACCTCTCCCCCCACTTTCTCTCTATCATGTTCAAGCTAAAAGAGAAGAATAAAGATTTCCTAGACATCAGCAATGCGAAAATAACCAATGTAAAGAAGGCAAAATACGAAGATGAGGCCATTCCCAAAGAATATAAAGAGACCGCAAAAGAAACATTTGCAAAAATAGAACTAACAGTAAACAATGTTCAGATTAACGTCACAATAGGAAAGGGCGTCGGGAACACTAGGAAACAGTTGATACTTCAATATGAAAATGGATCAATAATACTGGACACGGTCATAAACGAGATTAGGGTCTTCAAAAACAATATTATCTCTAAAATCTACAGAAGAAGAGTGGAAAAAAACCACGAATACGGGGAAATAACAAGAAACATCTTAAACGGAAACTTCGACATAGGATTAGACTATTGGAAAGCGAAAAAGGAGCTAGAACTGATTCAAGAAACAGACAAATACCCAATAACAGAGAGATACCCCATAGGCAAAATGCCTCAAGTGTAAAAACTAAGGCAATACGCATTCCAAAATTTTTTGGGATTAAGGAATAATCTCATTTTTAATTTTGTTCTTAACACTAACCTAAAAGGGTTTTATACTCATATAGCGTTAACTAAGAAAAACTGTAAACAGAAAAATTTTTGAGTACGACCATCAGGCAAAACAACAAGCTAGATGGAGAAATAATAGGTTGAAAATGTTATTGATTAGATGTGTAGTGTTTCTGGTATTATTTTGCTTTTATTGTTGTGCTTTTCTACTTTTAGCACGGTTTGGAATATTGGGGAATCTTTTAATTCTGCCTGGTGTGATATCATTATTATTTGTTCGTATTCGCCCACGTTCATTAGGGATGTTAGTGCTTCAGCTACCTTTACTCTAAGTTCTTCATCTAGGGGTCCAAATCCCTCGTCGATTATTAGGAATCTTGGTTTGCTCTCTGTGGGTTGGATTTCGGTTAGCAGTCTACCAATGGCGAGCCTTATAGCGAATCCTATCAATGTTCTCTCACCTCCGCTGAACGTTTTTATGTCTCTCTCGTAGTTGTGGTGATATAGTTTTAACTCTATTCTTTCTTTGTCGGCTCCGCGGGTCTCCAAGAATAATCTCAATGTTATGTCTTGGCCGAAGACTCTCAGGTACTCGTTGGCGTATTCCTCTATCTTCTTTAAGAAATCTTGTAGTAATTTTGTTGGCAGTGTGCTCGGGTGAAATACCTTGTCTTCAAGGATCTTCAGTGCATCTATATCGATCACTAATTCGCCTAGTTTTTTCTTTTTCTCCTCGATTTCTTTCTGTTTTGCTTTTATATCTTCTATTCTCTCCTCTATTTTTGCTTTCGCCCCATTTAGTTGAGATATTTCCTGTAGGATTTCTTTATACTCTGTTTCTAGGGTTTCCAATTTCTTCTTTAAATCATTAAATTCCTGCGTTTTTTCATTATAGAGCTTGTTAGTAGGTTCCAGTTCCTTTAATTCGTCCCTTAACTTGATTATCTCGTTTTTAGTATCAAGTAACTTACCCTCGAACTCCTTTTTCATCTCAATTTGTCTTTTAAGGGATTTAATCTTCGCAATAAATTTCTTTGCTTCTCTGAGATCCCTCGTTTTTGCAACAAGCTCGATGGCCTCTAGAATCTCCGAAAGCTTTTTCATGGTTTCATCTTTTTCTTCCTGGA
>JAGSHR010000060.1 GCA_029855985.1 Candidatus Njordarchaeota archaeon | reverse complement strand
TCCTAATTCGACGGTGCTTCTAATGCCCAAAAAATACGTTTATGCCTTCGAGGAAGGCAGCGCAGAAATGAAAAATTTACTTGGTGGTAAAGGTTCTGGTCTAGCTGAAATGACAAGAATTGGTTTACCCGTTCCTCCTGGTTTCACTATTACAACAGAAGCATGTAGAGACTTCTTCAAAAATGGAAATAAGTTTCCCGAGGGACTGGAGGATCAGATTAAGGAATATTTAAAAAAGCTTGAAGAAAAAACAGGGAAAAAGTTTGGTGACCCTAACAATCCCCTACTGGTGTCTGTAAGGTCAGGTGCACCTGTTTCAATGCCCGGAATGATGGATACAATACTAAATGTGGGTTTAAATGATGCAACAGTTGAAGGCTTAGCTAAACTAACTAACAACCCTAGATTTGCATACGATAGTTATAGAAGACTAATTCAAATGTATGGGGAAATCGTTGACGGGATAGATAGAAACCTATTTGAGGAGGTCATTGAGCGGGTTAAAAAAGAGGAAGGGGTGGAATCAGATGCGGAAATAAGCGTTGAGGGACTCAAAAAAATCATAGAGGAATTCAAGAGGATATATAAGGAGCAAACTGGAAGGGATTTTCCTCAAGACCCATATGAGCAATTAATAAATGCTATCAAGAGGGTTTTTGAATCGTGGAATAATGAAAGAGCCATAAAGTACCGAAAAATCTACGGTATACCAGACGACATGGGAACAGCTGTTAATGTGCAAATGATGGTGTTCGGAAACTTTGGTTGGGATTCAGCAACTGGTGTAGCGTTCACAAGGAACCCTGCTACTGGAGAAAAAGAATTTTATGGTGAATATCTCCCCAACGCGCAAGGTGAAGACGTTGTAGCAGGCATCAGAACACCAAAACCCATAAGTGAATTAAAGAATGATATACCCGAAGCATATGAGCAATTAGTTAAAGCCGCTGAAACCCTTGAAAAGCATTATAAGGATATGCAAGATATAGAGTTCACAATTGAAAGAGGTAAGCTTTACCTTTTGCAAACAAGAACAGGGCAAAGAACCCCAAAAGCCGCAGTTAAAATAGCAGTAGACATGGTTAAAGAAGGAATAATCACAAAAGAAGAGGCAATCATGAGGATAAAACCCGAACAATTCGAGAAACTTCTCCACAGGCAAATCGACCCGAGTATAAAAATAGAGTTAAAACCTATCGCTAAGGGTCTTCCAGCATCTCCAGGAGCCGCCGTTGGCAAAGTAGTCTTCAGATCAGATGAGGCCGAAGAACTCGGTAAACAAGGTGAAAAAATAATATTAGTTAGACCCGAAACAACACCTGAAGATGTTGGGGGAATGGCGGCGGCTCAAGGAATATTAACATCTAGGGGAGGCATGACCTCACATGCAGCGGTAGTCGCGAGAGGAATGGGTAAACCTGCAGTGGTTGGCGCTGAGTCAATTAGAATAGATCTTGAGAATGAAAAATTTGAGGTAAACGGTGTCATTGTTAAAAAGGGAGACATAATCACGATAGATGGTGGTGACGGAACAGTTTACCTTGGAGAAGTAAAGTTAGTCGAGCCCGAGATCACTGATGAGGTTAAGGAACTCTTAACGTGGGCTGATGAATTTAGGAGATTGGGTGTAAAGGCAAACGCTGAGCTCCCGCATGATGTGAGAGTTGCAAGATCCTTTGGAGCAGAGGGCATAGGACTTGCTAGAACAGAGCACATGTTCCTTGGAGAGGACAGAGTACAAATTGTTAGAAAAATGATATTGGCGGAAACCCCTGAGCAGAGAAAAGAAGCTCTTGAAGAATTAATTCCTCTCCAAAAAGGCGAGTTTAAAGAGATATTAGAGATTATGGATGGATACAAAGTCATAATCAGGTTACTTGACCCCCCATTGCATGAGTTCCTGCCGAACTATGAAGAATTACTAGAAAAATACTATAAGTTGAAATATGGTGGAGGAAGCGAAGAGGAATTAAAGGAAGTTGAATATCTCCTTAACGCAGTTAAAAGGATGAGGGATGCTAACCCAATGATGGGTTTCAGAGTATGCAGATTAGGTATAGTGATTCCTGAAATATATGACGCTCAAGCTAGGGCGGCTATAGAAGCAGCAGCTGAACTCATTAAAGAGGGAAAGAATCCAAGATTAGCTATAATGATTCCAGGCGTCTCAATAGCAAATGAACTGAAATTCCTCAGGGAAAGAATACTAAAAATAAAGAAAGAGGTGGAAGAAATGTTTGGATTTGAGATCCCTCTTGAAGTAGGAACCATGATCGAAATGCCCAGAGCAGCGTTAACTTCCAGTGAAGTAGCTAAATACGCCGACTTCTATTCGTTTGGTACAAACGATTTAACTCAAATGACGTTTGGTATGAGTAGAGATGACGCAGAGAGAGCATTTATACACAACTACGTCGAAATGGGAATCCTAAAGTATAACCCATTCCAGTCACTTGATTACAAGGGAGTTGCAAGATTAATGAAAATAGCTATTGAAGAAGGAAAGAAAACCAATCCAAAACTAGAGATAGGCATATGCGGAGAGCATGGCGGTGATCCTAGGAGCATAAGAATTTGCCACAGATTAGGTTTAGACTATGTCAGCGCATCCCCATTCAGGGTACCAATAGCTAGACTAGCGGCAGCTCAAGCAGCAATAGAGGAAAAATGGGAGAAAATAGGGAGGATACCTCCTGTTAAATTTGAATAAATCACTCATTTTCTCTAAAATTTTTGTTTGGCTAGTTCAATTGGAGTTAGCAGAACCTTTCTCTCGCAACTTCAATGATTTCTTCAAGTATTTTATCTTCGTCAAGGTCATTATCAATTATCAATTTGTTCCTCCTAATTCTAAGAACTTTCTTTGAGTTAAGTGTATTTATTATTTCATTGAGAATCTTTTCTCTATCGAGACCATAGATTTTTGGTGGGAATAAGCTGTTAAAGAATCTCCTTATGATTGATAGATCCCTTTTTCTCACGCGGCAGAGTCCCGACTTTAGGATCCATGTTTGCGACCATAGGTAAAGGGCATTTATGAGTTTCTCGCAGTTGTGTTTTTCTTCTGGTAAACTGCTTATGATTTCCAGTATCTTGTTGTTTGCTAAAATGTTTACAGCTTCCTCTAGGTCCTTTTTGGAAGTAGTGTTTTTCTCCATGTATATTCCGTATCCTTCTTTCTTCAAGTAGAGGGCGAATTTTAACATATTTATGTCCAATGGGACAATGCTGAATCGCAACATTTGGTCGCCAATATTCAAGTACACTTTTTCGATTTCTTCTCTAATTTTTCTCTTTTTGCGTAGGAATTGAAACACGATGTAGTAGTCTACGTTGTCTTTCTTTGCTAGTTCTAGGATTTTGATTGAGTCCATTGGCTTGAATGAATCTGTGTAGTAAACACCGATGCGCCCTTTAACTTCTAAACCATCTATTTTGTCGTCTAAACCGAGGATATCGAGGTATCCAAGCATATAACCGTTTCTATCGCGCTGGTAATCAATTTTGTATCTTGTGAAACCCCCGACCCTATCGAAGGTAAGGATTATTCCATTGAACTTCTCATCTAGATACCGGTCTATTACCTCAATGTAGGATCTTATATCATCTTTCTTTTTGGTGGAGGAGGAGTTTACGTCTAGAAATCTAATGAAATCCACGAGTCGATCATTAACCATTTTCAAATATAACCCGATTGTGCGTATACCGAACTTAGCAATTCTTAGCGTTAGGTAGTAAAGGTACTCCCATATCACATCAAAGTTTTTCTCGATTTTCAAGCGGAAGTTATCGTAATAGCTTAGAACATACTGGAGTGCTAGGAGTTTGAACCCTATGTCCAGTGAGAGTTCCATAAATTCCTCATAGCCTAGATTGAAATCCATTAGCACTTTCCATGTATAACTGTTAGTTTTGGTTGATAAATATTTTGCTAGTGGCGTGAAGTAATGTGTGTTTAGTGTAACTATAATTGTTCTAACCTTGCCCCCTAGTTTTTCTTTAAAAGCGTTATATAGAACATATAAGAAGTTTGTTATTCCTTTTACGGGGTTTCCAACGAAAGTAAAATAGAAATCTAGGTCATCAATCATGATTACAACTGGTCCGTGGGTCTCATCAACTTTCTCTTTTATTTTGACAATTATCTGTCTCTCGCTATCATGAACCATGTCTTCAAGTGAAAAATACAACGCGGTTATATTGAATTTCTCCTCAATTAGCCCCTTCAGGTAAAACATAAGCTGAGTTTTACCTGCCCCAAACTCACCAACAATGAAGTATATTTTTGACAATTTCCTCTTAATGAGATACCTTAAGAACCTATCTATGCTGCTTTTAATGTTTCCATACTCCATGTAGTACTTTTTTAGGATCTCATATGGTAGATCTATCGGTTGGCCAGTTGCCCAAGCTCCATAAACGGATTCTAGCGATTTTTGATCCCCTAGCAAGCTATTTACTAATTCCATAAATCCCTCAAAGTTTATTGTAAACATTATGTACCACGCACCATCCACTCACTTAAAAGAAAAAAGCAAGTTAAGTGATAGATAAATCTTATGCTTTAATGTTAAATGATCAAAAAGAGGTTCTCCGAGCCTAGAAAAAAGCGTCGCTTATAGGTAAAAGTTGAGAGTATTCAAGCTCAAGTTATATTGTTTATCTTGTCTCCCTAACCTATATATGTCCTCCTCTTGTTTCTGTTAATGTTCGTTTATCCTTATGATAGTGTTATATATCCCGCAAAAGCAATAACTAAATAGTGTTAAAAAGCATGTGGTGAATTTTTTGACCCACTTGTTAGAAGTGAGAAATCTCGTGAAGAAGCTTGGGGGAAGGACGGTACTACAAAGTGTTTCTTTTGAGGTTGATAGGGGAGAAATTGCAATTATTAATGGACCTTCTGGATCGGGGAAATCAACTCTTTTAAGGTGTTTGAATAGATTGATCGAGCCTGACTCTGGTGAGATCTACTTCGAGGGTAAGAGCATTCTTGATATGGATGTTTTATCTTTGAGACGTTTGTTAGTTTTCGTTCCTCAGGTTCCCGTTATGTTTGATGGAACGGTCAGAGATAATTTGTTGTTTGCGCCAAGAATCCACAATTTGGATGTGAGCGATGAAGACTTGGAGAGGATTATTAGGTATGTGGGTTTACCCGTTGATTACTTGGAGAAGCCCGCGCATGAGTTATCTGTCGGTGAACAGCAAAGGGTTAGTATAGCTAGAGCGATGATTTTGAAGCCTAAACTATTGCTTATGGATGAACCAACCTCTCACCTCGATCCTGAAAACACGGTATTAATCGAGGACCTTATTAGAAAGTTTAACACGGAGCTAGAGATGACCTTTCTGATTGTTTCTCACAGCGAAGAACAATCCAAGAGGCTTGGGCATAAAATCATCTACATTGAGGATGGAAGGGTTAAGTGGGTTGAGGTGAATAATTAAGATGTATGAGATAAGCCAAATCCTAATAGATAAAATATTCTATGAAATAATTCTCATTGGTGCAATAATCTTTTATTTGGCTATAAAGCAATTCAAACTCGAAAAAGAGCTGACCTTCGCTTCAATAAGAGCATTCATACAGCTATTTGCAATAGCATTTGTACTTGGAGTCATTATAAGCATAGAAAACATATACTACACGACGGGCGTGTTAATATTCATGATGGCTTTCGCAGCGTACATAGCGAAAAGCAGAATACCAGCAACAACAGGGTTTTACAGAGCGACAGTAATTGGAATCGCGGTAGCATCCACACTTGTAATAGTATACACGGCAGTGTTAGAGGTGTTCCCGCCCTACGCGAGGTACCTTATACCATTTGGAAGCATGGTGATAGCTAACTGTATGAACTCAACAGCACTAGGGTTAAATAGGCTTGTAGGCGAGATAAAATCAAACATAAATCTAATCGAAACAAAGTTAGCACTAGGTGTGCCATCAAACATTGCGGTTAAACCACACATGACAAACAGCATACGAGCCAGTTTAATACCGGTGATAAACACATTAGAGGCTCTAGGTCTAGTTTGGATACCTGGAACGATGAGCGGTATGATACTTGGTGGAGCAGACCCCATTTGGGCGGCCCAGTACCAATTGTTCGTGTCGTTCTCGATATTTGCAGCAGATGCAATATCCACTCTAATAGCTACACATATGGCTTTAAGAAGGATATTCACTAAGAACCACCAATTTAATGAAGAATTCTTAGCTACGTTGATTCACTGACGAGTCTAAAGCCCATTTCTCTCATAGAGAAGTTGATTAAATAATCAATTTCCTTCT
>JAGSHR010000121.1 GCA_029855985.1 Candidatus Njordarchaeota archaeon | reverse complement strand
TTTTAGCCTCATTGCTTGGATTGATTGGTTTATTTTTCCTTGCGAGGATTCCTGAGCCTGCCTCATCAATGCATCTTGCCCCCGATTTTTCTAATATTGGGAATGTCTTCAAAAACGGGGACATAAAGAAGCATTTGCTGTCTATTTTCTCTGTGTATTTTGCTTTAAATTTGTCATTTCCCTTTTTCGTTTATTATCTCATTGTTAATTTGGGTTTTAGTTTGATTTCAATGTTTCTTCTTAGTGCTTTAAGTCAATTTTCCACCATTTTTTTCTGCCACGTTGGGGTCGGTTAATTGATAGTTATGGTGCTAAGGCTACATTAAAGTTTGCCATTAAAATTATAGCATTCTCTTTATTGATTTGACATTTCACCACTCTACCCTATAAGCACTTTTTGTCGGTATTCCTTGTCGGCATTTTTTATTTCTTGATCGGAGTGTCTGTTGGGGGCCTCAATTTAGCTTCTGGGTTAATTGCTTACTACTTGGTTAGAGGTGATGAGGATCGATTAGTTTTATCTTTGAATGATGTGTTTGTGTCAATTGGTTCCTTTAGTGGTTCACTTGTCGGCGCTTTGTTGTCAGTTCCTTTTGGTTTTTTGGAGCTTAGTTTGACTCTAAATGTTGATTTTTCACGCATTTTGACGTTCTACATTATTGATCTTAAAGGTCTGGATTTCCTCTTCGTGTTATCCTCCCTTTTGGCATTATCTTTTCTTTCGTTTTTCTCCAAGTATAAGGTTGATGTGAACTTAGATGAGGAGAAAAGCTATTACGAGATTGTTTACGGTTTTAAGAGGACAGTGAGAACTTTTCGATCACAAATAACACTTATCATAAATGGTAAAACTAAGAGGAGAAACTCAAAAAGGGTAATAAAGGTGCAAAGTTCTAGGTGAGTTCTCTCATTATTTTTGCTTATCAGCGCTTACCTCTAATAGATTATGATATGGGGACTGTTTTTCGCTTGGCCTTTATTGACTAGATGTTTAACATCAAAAACGAGTAACTGATTTTCTTGTCTTGGTGTTCATTGGTTTCAGCTCTCGTTAGAAGTTTTTTCGTTGTTATCTAGTTTATTTTTACGCTTTTTATTGCGCCGTGACTCATTATCTCTTCTATTAGGTCTCCCTGTATGTTGCCTTCTATTACAATGTAGAGTTTCGGGTTGTCGAATAATTCTGGGTACTCAGCAATTACTTGTAGAATGTTTATGTTGTTTTTTGAGAGTATCTTTGAAACGTGAGCGATTATGCCCGGTTGGTCGTGGTAAACTTCAATTGTGAGTACGCGTAGATTCAGTGTTTTGGCTACTTCCTTGAGCGATGGTCCTGCTGACAACATTTTTCTGTAAACCTCATAGAGCTCAGGGTCGTTCATTATTTTTTTGATTGTTTCGGTTACTGTTCGCCTGTCCACTCCTGCTGCTTGGGCTACTGATGAATAAGGTATCTTTATTTCTCCGAGTTTTATGTTTCCGTTTTCATCTATGCGCAGTCCGTGTTCTAAAAGTAGCCTTGCAACTCTTAGTTTTCTCTCTGAGCTCTGGAAAACTTCAATTAATTTTCTCCAGATACCCCGCATTACGCATCACCTGGGAATTCAATGTGTAAATGTTAACGCTTTGTTTGTCAGAATTGTGTACTTTAATGTATATTTATGTTCGCTTATGCTTAAATATGTTGTTTCTTCAACAAAATTGCTCAAAAACATCCCAAAAGGTGTTACCATGCAAAGCACTGAACAATTAACCGACCCCCAAGAGATAATTCCCAAAAACTGGTATAATATTATTCCAGACCTTCCAAGCGAACTACCACCAATGTTAAATCCAGCAACAAAAGAACCAGTCAAACCAGCGGACCTAGAAGCCCTCTTCGCAAAAAAGCTGGTTGAGCAAGAATTCTCGAAAAAGAGATTCATACCAATCCCAAAGGAAGTGTTAGAAGCGTACTCTGCTTACAGACCAACTCCATTAAAGAGAGCTAAGAAGCTGGAAGAGTACTTGAAGACACCCGCTAGAATATACTATAAGTACGAGGGAGCAACACCTACAGGAAGTCACAAAATTAACACTGCTTTACCTCAAGCATACTACAACGCAGTAGAGGGAATCTCGAGATTAACAACAGAAACCGGTGCAGGTCAATGGGGTTCTGCTCTGGCTTATGCCACGAATGTTTTCGGGCTAGACCTCTTGGTTTTCATGGTAAAGATAAGTTATTTGCAAAAACCATTACGAAAAATCATAATGAGGTTGTTTGGGGCCGAAGTTGTTCCAAGTCCCAGTGAGTTAACAGAGAGCGGGAGAAAAGTCTTACAGGAAGATCCAGATTCAACAGGAAGCCTTGGAATAGCAATAAGCGAAGCTATTGAATTTGCAGTGAAGAATGATGACACAAAGTACGCGCTTGGTAGCGTGTTAAACCATGTTCTGTTGCATCAAACAATCATTGGTGAAGAAGCACTAGTTCAAATGAAACTTCTCGAAGAGGCGCCCAACTACGTGGTCGGTTGCGTTGGCGGTGGAAGCAATTTTGCTGGCCTTGCTTATCCCTTCTATAGGTACTCTAGGGAAAAGAAACTTGACGTGAAACTTGTTGCCGTTGAGTCTACTGCGGCTCCATCTCTCACTAAAGGAGAGTATACTTATGATTTCGGAGACACATCGGAGCTTACCCCTCTAATAAAAATGTATACCTTGGGGCACAAGTTTATCCCTAGCCCAATTCACGCGGGTGGCTTGAGATACCATGGAGCTGCACCAACACTATCACTCCTCAAAAAGCATGGTTTCGTGGAATCATTAGCCTACAATCAGGTTGAAGTTCTTGAGGCCGCGAGTATTTTCGCTAAGCTAGAGGGGATAATACCTGCTCCTGAGAGTGCGCATGCCATTAAGGCTGTCTTCGATTTAGCTCTCGAAGCAAAGAGAAATGGTGAGGAGAGAGTGGTTTTGTTTAATTTGAGCGGGCACGGGTTACTGGATTTAAATGCCTACGAGGAATTTTTGGATGGTAAACTTGAGCCCTACGAGTACTCCTAACCACATATAGCATATTTAACTTTATTCCTATATTTTCCTTCCAATAGAAAACCGGTTTCGTAACTCGTTCCTAAATGTATAAATCACATATATCTACTTAGTTTGAAATTACCGTAGATTTAGTGTAATTATTTATAATATGTGTTCACTTATTTTTTAGTTTGATATATAAAAACTCTTTTGGTTGTGAATGTTTTTCTTTATGGGGTTGTCTGTCTTGAAGGAATACGATATAATTGCTTTCGGAACTGGTTCTGCAATGAACATTGTTTCCGAGGTATTCTCGCTAAACCCCGATTACAAGGTAGCGGTTATTGAAAACGAAATGGTTGGGGGTATCTGTTTAACCAGAGGATGCATCCCCTCGAAAATGCTACTTTACCCCGCGGAAGTTATCCATGAGACAAAACGACTCAATTCTTTTGGTGTTGAAGCTGAGATAAAAAAGATACATTTTGACAAGGTTATTGGTAGAGTGAGAGATTCTATTACTCATGAGAGCAAAACAATTGAGCAAAACTTGAAGGAATTTCCGAAGATTGATCTCTACCAAACCACTGGGGAGTTTGTTGATGATTACACGGTTAAGGTTGGTGATGAGACGATCAAAGGAGATATAATCCTGTTATGTCTCGGTTCTAGACCGTTTATTCCCCCCATTGAGGGTTTAAGGGAAACAGGATTCATAACAAATAAGGACATATTGTACCTCAAAGAGCAACCTAAAACACTAGCAATCATTGGGGGCAGCTACATAGCATCAGAATTCGGGTTTTTCTTTAACATGATGGGTACCAAGGTAACGATAATAGAAATGCTACCTAGACTAGTCTACACAGAGGAACCTGAAATCTCCGAGGTTCTCCAAGCTGACTTCGAGAAACAAGGAATAAACATTCTAACAAACCACAAAGCAGTGGAAGTCGAAAAGAGAAACGGCAAAAAAGTCGTCATAGCGGAGAACACTGAAACGGGGGAAACCGTTGAAGTGGAAGCTGATGAAATCTTAGTTGCCGCCGGTAGAGCCTCTAACGCTGATATCACAAAAGTCGAAAACACCGGAGTTAAAACAGATAAGAATGGTTGGATAATAGTTAACGATTACCTTGAAACAACGAAGGAAAACATATGGGCATGCGGAGACGCCCTAGGACGATACATGTTTAAACACGTGGCAAACTACGAGTCACAAATCGTGTTCTACAATGCATTCCTAGGTAAAAAGATAAAGCCTGACTACCACGCTGTACCCCACGCAATATTTACTTACCCAGAGATAGCTAGTGTGGGTATGAAGCAGGAGGAGGCTATGGAGAAACACGATATTCTAGTTGGATATTATCCATATGAGCACACAGCGAAAGGCGAAGCTATGAACGTGAAGGATTACTTTGTCAAGGTTATAGTGGAGAAAGACACCTACAGGATCCTTGGTGCCCACATAATTGGACCTCATGCATCTATACTCATACAGGAAATAATCAATTTAATGTACACTCACGACCAATCAGCGATTCCAATATTCCAGGGTATGCACATTCACCCAGCGTTAAGCGAGGTAGTGGAAAGAGCATTCTTCAGTCTGAGGGAACCAGAAGAATGGATGCACGAACACCACCACGAAGAAGAATAGGACTCAAACATGAACAAATACAATAGAAAGAATAACAAAAAACACCCAACAAGTTTCAACACCCTCTTCTTATTATTTTTGAGAAGTGACTCAATTTCACTGTACTCAACTTTCAACAAAGGATTGAGCTCTTCAGTTTAAATTCCCCGCATCTGGTATAGAAACTTAAGAGTGTTTGAAAAAAGAATTGCAAACTCCAAGTTTTAGTTAATCTCATTTTTCGTTTATTTATGTAATGTCTCCTTTCCCAAGAGGGAGAATATGAACCCTATTAGGCCAATTGCTGTTAAAACGAGGAACATTGTTTGGTAACCATATGTGCTCGCGATAGCTCCCGCTGTTATGGGTCCTATAATGTTACCAACAGCCCTGCTTGTCTGTAAGAAAGAAAGCGCTTCCCCTTCTCTTCCCTCGGGTGCTATGTCTTTGAAGTAGGGGGTCAGCCCTGATATCATGAGCGCGTAGCTTATCCCAATATAAGAGAATGCGAGAGAGGCCGTGATGGCATCATTGGCATATATGAAAGCTATCGGTATGAAGGCCGAGAGAAGTATCCCTGATGTGTATAGCGGCTTTCTACCTATTTTGTCTGCTAGGTACCCAAAAGCGTACATTGTTACTACTTGAACGAGGGTATTGAATGAGCTTATTGCGCTTAATATTGATTTTTCAAAACCAATGCTCGTTAGGTACGTGAAGAGAAGTGAGAATAACCCCATAACTGTTGTGTGTCTCAGCGAAGCTGCTATAAAGACTACGTGACCGTTACCGTTTTTTATAAAGCCCTCTCCTGGTAATCGAAGTATTTTCTTGATTCCTTGAGTGAATTTTTCCGCTTTACAGTTAGGTGGCTCGATGATTGCTAGTGAGACTAAGAATGATGTGAAAACAATCATTGATGCAGCTATAAACATTGCCCTATCACTGTATAGGTATATGACGATTGCTCCAACATAACCTGAGAAAAGGAAACCGAGGGATCTAGCAAAATTAAAGAGTGATGCTCTTCGCCCTAGCTCTTCTTGTTTTTTTCCCGCTGTGAATATTGCTAAGGCCACGGGGGTATAAGCAGATATAAAGAATGATAATATAATTTGGAGGATTGCAATTGTCCAATAGTTTGGAAAGTAGAAATAAAGGATTTCTATTAGGCTTGTAGCCAAAACGGTTAGTGATAGTATTTGCTTCCTGTTACCAGTTATATCCGAGAGAGCCCCCCATAGTGGTGACGCGAACAATTGTACTATCCAAAAGAAGACTGTCAATAAGGCAATATAAAACTCGGATACTTTTCCCGTGAAGATAAATTGAACACCCATTATGTTAATGCCTAACAGTATTGCATTTGCAATAGTATCATATATTATAATTATTGTATTTCTCTCCAATTGCTTCACCCAGGATAGATAAAAGTTGGCCTAAATCACTTCTATTTGGATTTTAGTTTCCTCCTAAGCGTACACCTAAAGAGCTTCCTATCAATGTTATCGGTTTGAGATTATTTAAAGAATATCTTGTTAAATCGAGGAGCTCATAGTGATGGCCTAGGGCCAGATTTATACATTTTGGTTGTTCACTAGATTCACTTGGTTGGTATTTTATCTAGGCTTTATAGACTTCTACTTGTCGGATTTTTATTGATGTATATAGAATATACAACAATTGATTGATATACCATATTGTATATAGTAATATTTAATAACATATCTAATTCAACTTATATCAAGTAATCAAATAACGTCGTTAAAATCACCCTCAACCTTACAATGCAATTATTCATCCAGTTAAAGTACAAATGGGGTGTAAGTAATTGTCCCAAGAATTAGGGAAAATTAAATTATAAATTAAATTATACTGGTTCGTCAAATAATTATTTTTTCTTGTCTTTTAAATGCCTATTGCCAATAGATTAGTTTTTAGTGCTTGTTTTGCCATTATTAGCGTGTTCCAGACTATGACTTTGGCTATTAATTCTTTGCCTCTTTCTTCCGGTGTTTTGGCTTTGACTTGGGGTGTGAATATTCTTTTGAAAACTTTGAACATGGCTTCAAGCACCCACCTTTTATTGGCATAATATTTGAACCACGGCAGGTTTCTCATCCGCCATGCCTTACCAATTTCACCATTCCTCGGTATACCCCTCGTTTTCTTAGGCTTAATCGTAGCCGCAGCTTTTAACTCGCGTTTTATAGCCCGATAGACGTCCTCAGCCGCGTACGCCGAATCCCCCGAAACAGCCTTTATCCTAAAGCCAAGCATCCTAGCAATTTTCCTAAGCCTCTTAACAAAGTATCTCCTCATAGGCTGAACATCGTGAACATACCTATCTGTTGGCGTGGCAACCACTATAACCTTGGTGTCGAGATCCATGACAACGTGAAGTTTGGCGAAGTCAGCCTTTCTCTGAGCCCTGTTCATGTAATACGTTGAGGCATCCATGACTTGGAAGCCCGTTGAGTCAACAAGCATAACCTTTTCAGCCTCCAAGTTGCCGTGTTTCAACACAATCATTGCAGTTATCTCAACAACTGCTTGCAGACTTCCCGCCTTTACTCTCTTCTTAAAGGCGTTAAAGTTTTGGAACGTCGTCGGGTCTTTAATGCCTATAACAGGTCCAATGTCTAAGATCAATAAACCCATGTCTCTGCAAGACCATCCGAAAGCCTCTTTCAGGGTGATAACAGTCAATTTCTGCGGGATAGTGATTTTCCTATGCCCATGCTTGGCGTACTTAGGGAACATTAAGCTGTATAGCGTGTGGAGCATATAGGCTAAAAGTTTTAAGGCAAAGCATGGTATATATTTCATTGGAGCCCGCCTCGAGGCTATTCTATGTGGATTATTAGAGTAATACTGGTATTTATAAAGGCGGGCTCCTCTAAAAACCTTAATGGGTAAATAAAAGAAAGCAATTAAAAATTATTTGACAAACCAGAAGGAAATTGATTATTTAATCAACTTCTCTATGAGAGAAATGGGCTTTAGACTCGTCAGTGAATCAACGTAGCTAAGAATTCTTCATTAAATTGGTGGTTCTTAGTGAATATCCTTCTTAAAGCCATATGTGTAGCTATTAGAGTGGAT
>JAGSHR010000090.1 GCA_029855985.1 Candidatus Njordarchaeota archaeon | reverse complement strand
GAAACACAGTTTTATTCAAACTATTATTCGATGGTTTTAAAACTATAATTAGATCACATAAACTTAAATAACCGTTGCATTGGCGTCTTACTTTATTGTTGTCTATCGGGTAACAGTTCATTTTTATATTATTCCTATTTAAAAATGGCCTTATATATTCATTGAAGAAGCGTTTATATTCCTCGTTACTGCAATCTCCATCGGATTTTATGCAGTCATTTAATATTAGTTGGTAGTTGTTTGCAATTGATTTTCCACATTCGATCAATTTTTGTTTGGTGTCATTCAAATGGTCCACCTAGAGACATGACTTTATGTATGGTTTTTAATTCTTCTATCGAGAGTGATTCCATGCTTGATGCTATGAGTTCACCTGTGTCTAGGAGATCGTATTCTGTAACTTTCGTGGTTAAATTCCTCCTTTTGGAAAGAATATATATTCGATATGGTCCAATTATGTCTTGCAAATTATTTGTCTTGATTGATGTATGTAAAGCTGCAATGAGTCTGAATGAGTGGGATGTTAATAGGAATTTTAGGTGGGGATTGTTGTTATCGATGATGTAATTTGTTAATGCTTGTAGGGATGATGAGTGAAGTGTTACTTCGGGTTCTTCAATCATTATGATATAGTCGGTATCGTATTTTTTGCTGAAGATATCCGCTAGGACTGTTTGGAGGATTATTGATAACAGGTTCAGAGTTCCTTTACTTAACTGTGATAGTGGAATATAGATTTTTTCTTCATTAAGTGTTAAATAATTGAAGATTACTTCTTTTCGTAGGCTGTTAAATTTAATGTCTTCCAACCGGTAAGGTGCATCTTCTAATTCCAGTACTCTATTGTATGCATTCATGAAACTTGTATAGATCTCATCTAGAAGTTTCTCATAGGGTAAGCCAAAGCGGTTGGAGATTAACTCTATGGTTTGTTCCAATCTATTTCCAAAAGGTCCAATTCCATCTACTACTAGAGATCCTAGTGCCGAGCTTAATTGTTGTTGGAATAAGTCGGATTCGAGTTTAAATGGATTAAGTCTGTTTACTGTAGAAACATATGTAACGAATGGATTTGTAAATTCACCAATCTTAACGTTTTGTTCTTTGTCTATTCCTACGTTGGAGATTCTCATTACTTCTTCTTTGTCCTCGAGTTCGTTGATATTTATTTTTCCTGGTTCCATTGTTTTTTCTAAGCTTATTCCAAAGAAACTATAACCTGATCTAAAAAGTAGAATTGCTTTCTTTTCGAATTTATTTATGAGGTCATATAAATAAGTAGGTTTTGGTGCAAGGTTCAATATTTTACTTGATTTAAACTTAACTGGTTTTTTTCCAACACAGTAAATAAGTTCATCTGTTTCAGATTTTAAAGGAGGATTCCCAGGATCGCTTGTGACTGCAAGTATTCTTGAGAGGTAATTTTCTCCTGAATATTCACTTTCGTTATTTTCGTTACATTCTATCTGCTTTTTGTATGTGTATGCTGTGTTTAGGAGGTGTATTGCTTCCATTATGGATGATTTTCCTGAGCCTCTTTGTCCCATTAGTACGGTTATTTTTCCCAGTCTTATTTGGATGTATTCGTCTTCGTCTCCTGTTCTTAGGGATCTGTAGTTGTTGATGTATAGGGTGTACTCGTTTTCTTCTTGTTCTTCTGACAAGGCTTTGTTACCGTAAGTCATTTTATTCTGTGGTTGTATAAATATACTAGTGAATATTTGGGTGGTTTTATATGTCTTTCTTGGGTGGTACATATTCTAGGGGTGTGCTTCACTCTGTCCTAGCTGTGTCGCCTTTGCATGCGGGTAGTGGTCAGAGCTTGGGTGTTGTGGATCTTCCTGTGCAACGTGATGGTTTGGGTTATCCTGTTGTTTGGGGGAGTAGTTTTAAGGGTGCTTTGAGAGGAGCGGCCTCTACCAAGTATTCTAATAGGGCTGGTGATATAGACTTGGTTTTCGGCACTGTCAAAGATTCCGGTGATGCATATGCCGGGAGCGTCTACGTGTCCGATCTTCACCCGCTAGCGGTTAGCGGTCCCTGCGACTTG
>JAGSHR010000271.1 GCA_029855985.1 Candidatus Njordarchaeota archaeon | reverse complement strand
GAAAAAGGGAGAACAAGAAAAATTAAGAGTAATACAAAATTGGGTAAAAACTTAAAAAATGCATCTTTGAAAGGCATTTATGAATATTTTGATCGAAACAATGATCCAATATACAAACCAATGATCGAACAATCAATGATTAACATAGAGAAAAACTATGACAAGCTTTTAAAACTGTTTTATGAACGACTAAACGGAAGACTACCCCTAAACTTTAATGATTATTTAAGACTAAAAGGAAGAATCTACATCGTTTAAAAAATAGAGGGGAAACCACTTGAAAACCCAGAAAAAAATAAAAGAATGGCAACCACCAAAAACAAACAAAGAAGAATTAATAAAAAACATAAAAGAGTTCATTTCCAAAGAAATTATAAAAACAACAAGAAAACTTGGAAAGGAAAACAATTATGAAGAACTGATAGATACACTTATAGATTTATACAAGTGATGAAAAGAGGAAAAACCAAAACCCAATTCATTCTTTAAACCTAACAAAAAATAATCTTAATTTATAGATTAAAGCACCCAGTTTCATTTAGAATCCCAAAAAGGGATTTGAATAAATCCTTAATCTTTAGGGGTTATCCTTTTAACATAAAGCTTAGGAGTTTTGTATGTGAGTTTAAATTGTTTTTCTTAGCCCATCTTATTGTTTCTGCTATTCCCTGTTTAATTGTGTATTTTGGTTCCCAGTTGCTCATGGGATTGCATTTTACCTCGTGGTTCCCTGCCCAAAACAGGTTTAATATTTCTTTGTCCACCGTGATGTTTTTGATTTTTAGAGCTTTACCAATGATCTCTGAGAATATAACTAATATGTCCTTTAATTGAGCATTCGGTAATAGGATTGGTGCTTGCCTACCGCTTTCTCGGTGAACAATTTTGAACAGTTCGCCGAGCGTTACTGTTTCTTTTCCGCATATTGTGTAATACTCCAGTCCCTTGATTTTTGTGATAGTAAGTTTTGAGTAGTAGTTTGCGAGATCTTTGACATAGATAGTTTTCAGTTTCGCCTCTGGTGAACCTGGGAATACTGGTGTCATGCCGCTTGCTGCTGTCAAGATTATGAATGTTAGTCCCTTGTTGTCTAGGGGTCCATACACTGGCGTCGGTCTTATAACCGCTATGTTTAATCCTTTATAGTAAAACATTTTGGCATAGTGTTCACCCATGAGTTTTGTTTTGAAGTATTCAGATTTAATTGTCTTTTTCCCTTGTATGCAGGCGACACTTGTGTGCACAACACTTTCTACACTGTATTCTAGTGCGACTTCTAGAATGTTTTTCACTCCGAGCGCATTAACCTGTTTCAAGAGGTTCTTATTGGGGTGTGATAGAAGGGCAACCGTGTTTATTACTACGTCGTATTCCCCGTTTTTAAAAGTAGTTTTAAGGTTGTCTTTGCGGGTTATATCACCAACGTGGAGATCCACGTGACCTTTTTGTACTTCTTCTTTTATTCTCCAAATTCTTTTTGGATTATGAACAAAAGCACCGACTGTGTGTCCCTCGCGAAGTAGTGTTTTAACAATGTGCGATCCTATGAAGCCAGAAGCCCCTATGACTAGTACTCTCATGTTTGAGTGTCACCCTAAAAAAGTTGTTAATTAAAGGGATTAAGCGAACATTTTATAGAGATATTGTTTTCCATTTTGCGGGCCTATTGGGATGATAATTTCATTTTCTTCCACATGTACCAAGCAAATACTAGTACGATTTCCGCTATGAATAGTGATAGGGCTATTGATAGGCCCATAGATATGCTTCCCGAGCTTAGAATTTCATAAAACGTTTTCGCCAATAAACCAAAGATAACCAATAGTCCAATTATTGACGTAAGTGAACTTAACTTCTCAGATTCCTCTGCCATAGCCTTATATGCTAACTCGTATTCTCCTTCTTTCACTTCACTTGTAAGCTCCTTCGTTACTGAAAGGTCCTCACTCCATGGCACCAATCTAATCTTAAAGTGCCTCTCACCCTCATCTAACGGGTATATGGAAAATGTAACTTCATCAACTTCTCCAGGGTTAAGCTTTTTTGTAAATTTGACCGAGGGCTGAATTATATCGGGACCTATTATTTCAGCCTTGAACCTCAAAGTCTTATCAGATGTGTTCTTTATTTGGATCCCCATTGTCGCCCATTCTTTCTCTATAGGGACACTGTCAATGAACCTACCCTCAATAATATCGGAGAAGGGGCTATCCTTACTTTCAACGATTTTGATTTTAACTAATTCTCTCTTCTTTGCTTCCTGTTTCTCCAAGTAAACCTTCTCCAAGTAACCGTAAAGCGGTAGGACAGCGAGCAATATCAACATGAAAACGCCATTCCAGAATGTAACGGTTCCAGCGAATAAGATGGCTTCCTCGATTGTTTGTGCTTTTCCAATTAATAGACGCCCAAAACCAATAATGAAACCGGTTACAGCACCCATACCAATAAAGCCTGCTACAGTGTTCCAAATATAATCCTTGAATGATTCCTTGGAAAACAATCCCTTACTTTTAACGTCAATATCGACGCTCAATACGCCCACAACATACGCGCCAATAAAGTTACCTATGAACCCCATGAGGTGCCCCATGTGGAGTGATTCGTGCTCAATAATCATTTTTCTTATGATATCATTAGTGAGGTTTCCAAATCCTCCAACGAATGCACCCACTAGGGGGCCGAAGGCAATTGAGGCAAGTGCTGGTAAAAATATCAACGGTCTATACTGCCCGTAACCAGTTAATGCCTCTTGGTTCAAGAAGTATACCTCAATACCATAGAATATTGCAAAAGCAATCGCAAACAACAAGTTCTTCTTTAAGGTAGCAAAATCCTTTTTGAAGTAAAGTTTTATCTTACTCATCTTCATTTAGCCTTCCTCCTCAAAAACGAATGTTGGTTTCTCAGGTAACTTCTTATCCAGATAGAAGATCAACATTAACACGGGAACCTGCAGGATCGTGACTATTGGTACAACTTGTGTCAACACGAATATTAGAGATTCCATGCCACTAAACTTCAATATTGACAGGTAAACTAAACCAGAAGCCGAGAAGAACGCTGCAAACTTTATTAAGCCACTAATTATGCTTCTTTCCCTTGACGATAAGCCGCCCGCGACTGCCTCCTCCACATCAATCGAAAACTTTTGCAAGGCAACATCGTCGGCTTCGTGTTCAGGGATATACCTATTGTTCTCATCGTAGAGAGGCGCAATAGTCACAGAGAACTCCCTCTTACCAGAACCAGAAGGAACAATTATGATATCCCTCACAGTTGTTTCCCCGGGCTCCAAAAGGAGATCCATCGATGAAGGATTAACATAATCGTAACTTCTGAACCTCAATCTCAACCCATATGTTTTCAGGGGATTTCTAATCTTTAACCTTAGCACGGCAGGTCTCATGGCCACAACAGGACCAACTGGAGTAATATCCTCAACCGCGATGGATTTCATTATTCTTGAAATCTTCTCGCTGATCTCCTCAAGTTTCCAATCCATGAAAATCGGCAGCAAAACCAGAGATAAACCAAATATACCAACGGACAACATGCCTATGGTCCAGTAAGCAAGCTCATTTGACCCAATCGCCACCATAATAGAACCCAAGAAGAGAACAAGGAGGTACAAGGAAACACCTATTAAAAATATGAGGGGCGGTAACTTCCTTAACTGATTCAAGCTAAAACACCTTTGAGTTGAATTTTTCTATAAATTTTTTAAAGAATTAAATCGATAAAAACGTGAGGATTGAATTAAGATTGTTTAAAAAGGAGAAAAAGCGAAAATTAAGGCAAAAGATCATGGTTCCAATAAAGGAAGTTCCTTGAATTTCATCCTATAAATTGCGTCGAATCCCTTGTTCTCATAAAGTTTCCTCCATTTCTCGTCGAATTCCTTGATTTTTTCTTTTTGCTCCTTTATCCACTCTATGTTCTTCTTCCAAGCTTCCTCGTCCCTAACAAGCATGATAACTCTGCTCACTTCATCAATTTCCTTTATCTGGTAACCAGTTTCCCTTACGATAACTTCAGCGAATTCTTTTAGTTCATCTAAAGTTGGCATGGCAGTACGTGGTAACCTCTTGGTTGATTCTCCAGCCCACGTGTAACCTTTTAACTCTGCGAACATTGGTTTGGCCAAGTTTATGAGTTTCGCGTAGCCCTCTGGGTCCTTCATGTTCACTCCTTTAACTAGGGTCATTCTGATAATGGTTCTACATTTTCTCTTTTCGAACTCCTTCATTAACTTTAGGCTTTCGATTACTCGATCCATAGGGTTGGGTATAAAGGAGTTTGTGACTTTAACGTAGTCCTCCGGGTACGTAGCGTAAACACTTATGTAGAGGTTAGTTGGAACAATGTTTTTTTCCAGCATTTCTTTTAACCTGTTGGGAACTGTTCCATTGGTAACAATAAATGCGGTCCATCCTCTCTCCTTAATACCTTTGATTAACTCAACGATCTTTGGGTATAGGGTTGGTTCTCCGTCTAAACTGATTGCGAAGTGGACTGGGTGCATGGCTTCTAAAAACCTCTCGGGGGTCACCTTGGGATGGCCCTTATACCCAGCGAGCAATTCCCTCTGAGCCTTCACGGCTTCGCGAATAATGTCTTCCGGCTCATCCCACTTCATTGTTGATTTAAATCTATCCTCACTGAACATTCTCCAACAGAAAACGCATGAGAAATCACAGTAGTCAAGTGTCGGTGTCATTTGAACGCATCTGTGTGATGCAACACCATACCATCTTTTGTAACAGAACCTTTCCCCTTTAAGCGCCGACTTTGTCCATCTACAAATTTCTACCCCAGAGTGCAGATATTTGCCTATCACCTTGTATCCTGCTTTAAGATACCTTTTTAGGCGCTCTTGGTTAATCTTGTATTCTATGATTTCGGGTGGGTTAGCCATTTTCTGTCCCTCCTTCACCTATTGTCATATTTTTGTTCTCTTCATAATTTAAATTATTGTATATTATTTGCTAACCGTCAAAGCAAACTAGTACTCCATAAGCTCCAATGGTTCCCTATAATAAAGCTTCAATAAAACCGTTGATATAAGCGAAGTTATTAATACCACAAGCACGATAATCGTGTAGAGCTCAATAGATAGTAGTCCAATGCTCAATCCAATGATAGCGGCTGCAATACCGAAACTCAACCTGAAATTAAAGTACAGTCCCGCCATTTTACCTTTCTTATCTCCCATGATATTTCTTGAAGCCAAATACACTCCAATAAACTTAAATAAGTACGCTATAAGCGTGAAGGCTGATATCAGCAACAGCAATTCTATTGAGAAAAACGAGAGATTTATTAGTAACCCTGCTTTAAAGAAAAATGCGGGACCAAGGAAACCAAAAACGATTCCTCTCATTTTCTCAACTAGTACCTCATGGTGTTCCGATATGTCAGATAAGATTAAACCGATCAAGTAAGCGAAAACAGCCTCGCTAACCATTAGCTTCTCAGAGAAGAAGGGAATTATCAAGAGTAGGAGGAGAATAAAACGTATCTCTAGTTCCGCTTCTGACCCCTTATATCTCTCTATAAGTCGGGGGCCAAATTTCTTTGCGCTTACTAAGATAACTATTAGGACAATAGCGTACAATAACATTTCCATACTCACGTAGCCAATTAGTAGCGTTAATGTTAACATGCTCAACATATCTATAATCATTGCACTACCCAAGATAACATGCTTTGATTCACCAATGTTGGTTTTCTGTTCCCTCAGTACAGCATAAACCAAGGCCAAAGAAGTTGTTGATAGGGATAAACTAATCAAGATGCTCAGTGCAATAGAATACTTTAATAAAACGTGTGATATGAGGAATACCCCTGCAAATGGGAAGAGGTAACCCATGATGCCTATTTGTAAACTGCTCCTAATATGTCTTTTCAATATCTTTGTGTCCGTTTCTAATCCTGCAAAGAACATTATCCCGAGAAGGCCAAACTGCGCTATAAAGTCAAAGAAAACCGGTGGCTCTAGATGGAAAACATTATAACCGATTACACCAGCGATAATCTCCAAAACGGCAGCCGAAATGTAGAGTTCAATGGATAGAACGCCGGCTATAAATATGAGAAGGCCTATCAAAATCTCCGTATAAACCACTACAGCACCTCACATTATCACATCTATGAACGCCCTTACACAGTATTAATTGGAATACAAAATCTAAAATAAAAATGGAAAATATTAAACAAACGAATGATTATAAATGGAAATACTAAACAAACTTTTAATTGATCGAGAAGGTACAGAAAGAGCGTTCAAAAATGGCGTAACACTAAAAAATTTGGTATGGGATTAAACCTTAAGCTCTTTGATTATTGACTTAATTTGTGTTTCCCCCTTGCTTTCAATGATTCTAAGAAGTTTCTCTAACTTATCGAGACTGTCCTCACCCTCCGCAACCATTTTAACAAGCCTATCCATAAGCTCCAAAGAGTACCTTATAACATCCGATTTCGTGATATCTAATTCCTCTGAAAGCCTCTCCAGTATCTTCACATGTTTTTCGTTCAACCTAACTGTTACGATTTTCAAATGGGTCCCTTCGCTTTAAACTCATGCTAGTGTTCAGAATAAAGATAAATGTGAGGTAGCCTAAATTTTAAACTTTTATTATTATTTAAATTTATATCTCGATGTTAAATGTATCTAAACATGGAAGACCAAATTCTCTAAATCACGAATTCACAAGTTTAAGCACCAGAAAAACATCAATGAATAAAACCATTCATAACCGAAAGCTAAACTTATACAATAGTGACTCGTTCCCCAAGTGAACATTTTCAAGGTACTTTTTAGCCACCTCTAATGCAGCGTAAGCGGTTTTTTTCAATGTTATCGGTAAGTCACGCATATAAAAATCCGAGTGAAAAACCAATAGAGAATAAGGTATAGTTGGATCTAATTCAGATATCCTCTTCGCTATTTCCTCAACCTCTCTCACACCAATATAACCCGGCACAAGCAGTGTCGATGCAGTCAAAATAGGAACTACTGGTCGCTCATTGTAGAACTCATGGTATATCATCTCAAAGTTCTTCCACACATTTTTGGGAATTACACCTGTTAAAGCGTAATACAATTCATCATTTGGTGCCTTCAAATCAAACTTAATGATTCCCCCGGATTCAAAAACTTGTTCAGCAGCCTTTCTTACGAGTATTGGATTTCCATCCCCATTCCACTCGTAGCATATCCTAATTATCCTGTTTCCCTTGCCCTCAATTACAAGTTTATTTACTGCTATTGTAAAGGGTAAGTGAACGTCAGGATCACCACCAAAATAACAGATACACGTTGCCCTCTTATTTGAAAGAGCCTCTCCAGCAACCTCCTTACTTGTTTTCATTGGCGCTTCACGTATTAACTTGTGCTCCCAATTCTGACAGAATAGACAATTGAGATTACAACCGTAAAAGAAAACCGCTAAGTTGAAGTAGCCAAGTTCTGGCCCTGGCTTCACCGCGAATTTTGGGTAGCCTAAACCTGTTCCTCCAGGACAAAACCAAGAAGCACAACAATTGGTTACATGTGGGTCCAAGTAAGTGTAAACTGGTGCTTTATCAACAGTTGATAGGCTAACTAGTT